>NZ_AJMT01000116.1:0-3754 GCF_000260655.1 Neisseria sicca VK64 | reverse complement strand
GGCGATGAAGCCGCAGACAGTACAGATAGTACAGAACCGATTCACTTGGTGCTTCAGCACCTTAGAGAATCGTTCTCTTTGAGCTAAGGCGAGGCAACGCCGTACTGGTTTAAAGTTAATCCACTTTACCGCCTGCCGTTTAAATAAGGCCTTGCCTGAAGGATGACGAGTTTACCGCCTGCGAAAGCCCATTCGATGTCTTGTTCGCCGTTGCCGAAAAGCTGTTTGATTTGCTGTCCGGCTTGGTCGAGGTGGCGGATTTGGTCGTGATTCATGACGTTGCCTCCGGTGATCGGTACTTCCCTGACGCCGCCGTTTTCATCCAATTGCAGCGCGGTGGTTTCGTTGGAGGAGCTGAGGCGTTGTACGGCGTCGTTGCGGCGGTTGTAAACGGCTTGTTCCGCCACCCGTTTTCCTTCGACTACGCGAATGCCCAGCCCGCGTTTGGCGGCGATGTAGGAAGTGTTTTTCTGCGCGGTATCGTAGGGATTGACGGTAACGAGTACGCCGGAGGGGTCGGCATTGATGCTTTGCTGGACGAAGACGCTCATTTTCACGCTGTCGTGCGGCAGTCCGGCGATGCGGCGGGCTTCGTACGCGCTGTAATTGAAGACGGAAGCCCAAGATTGTTTCACTGCTTCTGCCAGCGCGTTTTCGCCGGTTACGTTCGGCACGGTGGTGTACAGTCCTGCGCCGCTGAAATTCGGCAGGTCTTCGGAATTGGACGAGCTGCGGACGAACACGCCTTTGCTGTTTAATTGGCTGCGCCATTGTTCCGCCCATGTGCGTTTCCATTCGGACGGGATTTCGGCATCGGTGATTTTTTTCTGCAAGGCGAGCAGGGCGGTGCGGCGTTTGCGGTTGTCGCCGCCGCTTTGCGTTTCGATTTGCGCCAGTGTTGCCGCGTTGATGCCGAGTTTGTCCATCATGGCGCGGTAGTAGGCGAAGGGGATGCAGAATCCGTCGGGGACGTTGCTGCCTGCGATATGGGCGCGGATATGGCCGAGGTTGGCGGCTTTGCTGCCGCAGTAACGGCTGTCTTCACGGCGCAAGTTGGCAAGCGGCCGCAGGCTGTAATCGGCAGTGTCTGGCTGCGGCAGGGAGAGGTCGTCTGAAAATGTCTTGGCGGCTGTGTTTCGGTTGGTTTGGGCGACCCGGTATTGTTTTGCGTCGGCTGCCAATTCGATGCGGCGGCCGATATAGGGGGCGAGGATTTTTTCCGCGTCTTTGAGGTAGATGTTGGGAATGCCCCAGCCGCGCGCCAAGACGTTCACATGCGACAGCGCGGTGGACGGTTTTTCGCTGATGATGCCTGCTACGGGCGGCAACACCAGCGGCACTTCTTTCAAGATGATGATGTCGTCCGCACCGACATCGTAAAGGTCGTCTTCCTGAGTGATGACGCGCAATGTGCCTACCGCTTTCCCCCTATGCAACGGCAGATAGGGGAAATTCTGTATCAGGCTTTCTTGGGTTACGAAGGGGACTTTGCTTTGCGCGGCAACGGTTTCCTGCCACAGGGAATTGGTTTTGTAGCGCAGCGGGGCGAAGAAACTGTCTTTCAGACGGCCTTCTGCCAATTTCAGCAATTCGGGCGTGATTTTGTCGCCTTCCCAAAATTCGTAAACGTATTCTTGAGTGCTGTTCTGCCAACTGATGGTGCCGAACAGGAAGCGGCGGTTTGGGCTGCGGTATTGTTTGAACAATTCTTTGCGCGTCGGCATCGGCTTCAAAATCTCGGCGAGATAGGTTTCGTGCAGGCGGTATTTCGGCGTGTTGATGTAGTCGGTGCGGTTGTTGTCTTCGCGGTCGATAAGGAAGAGGATATGCGGGATTTCGTATTCGCTGTCTTGTTCGTAAACGCGCGAAAGCAGATCGAAATCGGCGCGGCTGCGGATGGCGGGCAGCGCGGGCGTTTGCGTTTTGACCGGCGTGGCGGCTTGGCGTTTGTCGGACTCAAAATAAGAAGGCTTGCGCGCGGTCGGCGCGGCGGTATCGGCGACTTCGGCATTGGGATGGCAGGCGGAGAGCAGGAACAATAGGGAGAGGCAGACGCTGGTTTTCATGATAATGGCAACGATAAAAAAACGGATTGTAGCAAGAAAAGGTCGTCTGAAAATCAAGCCTGATTCTTTTTTCAGTTTGTACTGCTAGAATCCCGACTTCATTTCCAGCCTGTCGTTTTCAGACGACCCGCTACATTTCTTCGAACAATCAGGATACAAAACATGAATAAAACCGGATTATTTCTCTCCTTGGCGTTCTTCGCCGCCGCCCCGCTTTCCACGGCGGAAACCGCACACTCATCCGGCAAAGGGCGGACACAGGTCAAAAATACGGAAATCACGCAGCAGCATACAAAACAAACGGACGGCAAGCCGCTTGCCGACGGCTTCGGCAGCCTGTCGCGCCAAGATGCGCGCGTACGCGAAATCCTGAGTTTGGTTGCACCTGACGCAGACGTGGAAAAACTGAATATGATGTCGCTGCGGCCTTGGAAAAACGGCCTCCAAGTCGCGCTGGTGTGCCTGAATAAGCATCCGCTTGGCGATTTTTACCGCGAAAACCCGAATCACTACGCGCAATGCGGACCCGACTCGGGCAACCCTGTCGCTCAAATGACCCTTGCCGTGCTGACAAAGGATACCGATGGCAAATTCGCCCTTGCCGCCACGCCTTATACCGAACGTTATGATTATGAAGAAAAAGACGAATTTTATCCGTCCCCCAAACCTGCTATGGAAGGGAAGCGGCAGTTTGTCGTGCAAATCCCCGAGGGCGGTTTGCAAATCGGGCTGCCCGCCCGTCTCGATTTTGCCGCTTATCGCCTGAACGATAAAACCGATGCCTTCGGCCTGCGCTTGCAGAACACGGTCGGTTATGCAGGAGGCGGCAGCTTGGAAGAGTTTATGGTGCTGTTTGCTATTATTGAAGGTCGTCTGAAACCCGTTTTGAACGCCAACACCTTTACGCTTGAAAACATTGCCGGCAGCTGGAATAAGGACGGCACACGCCGGCATGATGTATATACCGACACATACATCCTGAAAATGTCGCCGCAGCAGCATCATGGATTTTACGACATCATTTGGCAAGCGAAGGGCATGAAAAACGGCGAACGGAAAGTCTACCGCTGGGATGCGGAAAAGCAGGAGTATGGCAGTTTGGAATAGCGGCGCTGTCGGTTGCCATACAGGATGGCGTATCGGCGGCAGGCATCATGCGAAAGCAGTTGGTACGGTGTTTTGCCTGATTGGGAATCCAATCTCTTTCGGTTTTTGAGGTGCGCTGCCGCTTGCATAGTGTATTAACTAAATCAGGACAAGGCGAGACAGTACAGATAGTACGGAACCGATTCACTTGGTGCTTCAGCACCTTAGAGAATCGTTCTCTTTGAGCTAAGGCGAGGCAACGCCGTACTGGTTTAAAGTTAATCCACTATATATTCCGTCCGTCATGATAGGAATAACAACAAAAGGTCGTCTGAAAACTGAACTGGCCCCCAAATCTTGGACACTCATAAAAGCCTATTCAGGCGCTCTGTGCAAGCTGGGTTCTGTATGCGACAGGACTCAGCTTTTTCAATTTCAAACTGCAACGCTCCCGGTTGTAGTAATCCATATAGTCATCTATCTGCTTCATCAATTCATCTACCGTCAATTCACCTGCATTATAGAAACACTCCGTCTTCAACACCGCAAAGAAGCTTTCCATCGGCGCATTGTCCCAACAGTTCGCCTTTCGCGACATGCTT
>NZ_AJMT01000115.1:0-30187 GCF_000260655.1 Neisseria sicca VK64 | reverse complement strand
AGTCAGCGGCCAAACCACACCGAGCAAAGACAGCGATGCCCGCTGGACAAAGAAAAACGGCCTCTACAAACTCGGTTACAAACAACATACCCGTACCGATGAGGAAGGCTATATCGAGAAACTGCACATCACTCTGCCAATACCCATGAGTGCAACCATCTGTCCCCTTTGTTGGAAGGCATTGCCGAAGGACGACCGTCTATGCCGACAAAGGCTACGACAGTAAGGAAAACCGGCAACATCTGAAAGAGCATCAGTTGTTAGACGGCATTATGCGCAAAGCCTGCCGCAACCGTCCGCTGACGGAAGCGCAAACCAAACGTAACCGATATTTGTCGAAGACCCGTTATGTGGTCGAACAAAGCTTCGGTACGCTGCACCGTAAATTCCGCTACGCCCGGGCAGCCTATTTTGGTCTGCTCAAAGTGAGTGCGCAAAGCCATCTGAAGGCGATGTGTTTGAACCTGTTGAAAGCGGCTAACAGGCTAAGTGTGCCTGTTTGCGCCTAAAAGGCGGTCCGGATGCCTTATTATCAGGTATCCGGGGAGGATTAAGGGGGTATTTGGGTAAAATTAGGAGTGATTGGGGGAGAAAACAGCCGAAAACCTGTTTTTGGGTTTCGGTTGTTGGAGGAAAAGAAATTTTGCAAAGGTCTCTTAGTGTCGCGGTGAGAAGGCTCGTTATTGGAAACGACTGCCTTGCCGGCGCACTATGCCGACTACGTCCCCACCAAATAGGGCGTTGACATCCGTTAAGGTTTCAGGATGTTTGGATAAATCTTAGGTGTTCTCTTGAGATGTCGGAATAGGGTGAAAATCTGTTGGAGTTAATTTTGCAAAGACCTCTACTTTATTTATAGGCAACCGCTTATTGATACCGAAGCAGGGATTATTCTATTGCTGCGTGTGTTCCCGTTTGGTCAATTTTCTCGAGTTTGGCGGAAACGCGGTTCCATACTTCTTCCAGAGGAATGGCTTTCAGGAGACGTTCGGGATTGTTTGTATTGATGCTGTCGGGGTGGGGGAGGTCGGTATAATCGCCCGCCCATATCACTTCGGCATTGAGCGAATAAGGATGCCATATGCCCAGCCAAGTCGCGCCGAATAGGGCGATTTGCGGTTTGTCGAGCGCGGCGGCGATGTGCATGGGAACGGAATCGACGCCGATAAACAGTTTGGCGCGGTCTATCGCCGCTGCAAGTTCGCGCAAAGTTAGGCAGCCGGACAATACCCATACTTTGCCGCTTTCCGGTATTTTCAGACGACCTAAGATGGCTTCAATCATGTCGTGTTCGACGGGACTGGGGGAGGCGGTCAGGACGACGTTGTGTCCGTGGTTCAGCAGAAGCTGGACGAGTGCGGCGTTTTTGCCGTCTTCCCAACATTTGAACAACCAGCGCGCGCCCGGATGCAGTAAGACGTAGTTTTCGCCTTGCCAGCCTTGTTCGCGCAATTTTTGTTCCATACTGTTGCGGACATCAGGGGAGATGCTCATGTGGACTTTTGCGTGGGGCAGTTCTTCCGGACGGATAAGCGGAGGCAGTATGCCCAGATGGGTTTCAACGATATGTTTGGTCGTGCCCATATCGGGGTTGAGAAAGTCGTGACACCAGCGCCAGGCGGCATTGTCGCGTTTGATGCAGTTGAAGCCGACGCTGCATTTTGAACAGAGCTTGGCAATGATGGCGGCACGCCATTGGTCGGAAAGGTTGAATGCCCAATCGTATTGACGGGCTTTTAACTGACGGAAAAGGTCTTTTTCGTGTTTGAACTGCATCCGCACGCCTTGTTTCTTCCATTGCCGGTCAATGGTGAAAATCCTGGCGATTTGCGGATTGTCGCGGATGATGTCGGCGGTTTCCTGATAAACCAGCATATCGACTTCGCACTCGGGAAAATGTTTTTTGATCGCATCGACGACCGGCGTACTGAGCAATACGTCACCATGATGGCGCAGTTTGATGACGAGGATACGGTTGGGTTGTGCAAGTGACATACGGTACTTTCAGACGACCTGGTTCAAGAATGGCTCTCAATTGTAAAACGGAACGCAAGGTTTGGAAAACTGTTTCTGTATAAACGGTTTTTAGAGCAAATGAACGCTGCCGGTTTTCTTTGATTTTCTTAAAAAATATTGATTTAGGATGGCCGGTGTAGGCAAAATCTTTTGACGCTGCGGAAGATTGTTCCATTCTGAAAACGCCTACGGGCTGACCGGCTTTCCGACAGGGTTGTGGCTGGAATGGGGCCGATTCACTATAATAGCCCAAGCCGCAGGCAGGATTTGTGTTCCAAGAAGCTTTTGCAGGTTTCGAAGCAAATCCTAGTCCTCGGTACGTTTTCAGACGACCTTTCCTTTATCCACCGCCTTACACATCCGCCATGACACCAAATGCCCCGCTCCAACACATCACACTTATCGGCGTCGGACTGATAGGCGGCTCTTTCGTTCTGGATCTCAAACGATTGGGATGGGTGCAAACCGTGACCGGTATTGATCTCGACCGCGATAATCTCGACCGTGCGCTTGAGCGTCGGGTGATTGATAAAGCGTTTACGGAAATCAACGCCGAAAGCATCGGTCATGCCGATTTGGTGTTGATTGCCACACCTGTTTCCACTTTGCCGACCATCTGCCAAGCCATTGCGCCGCTGCTTGCGCCGGAGGCTTATGTGTCTGATGTGGGCAGCACCAAGCGGACTGCCATCGCTGCTTTCCGCCAATATCTGCCCGAGCGGATTTCACACTGTATCGCCGCTCACCCCATTGCAGGCTCCGACCGCAGCGGCGCATTGGCGGCGCAATTCGGGTTGTATCAAGATAAAAAACTGATTATCACCACACACGGACAAGAGCGCCCCGAAGGTATCGCTTTGATAAAAAGCCTGTGGCAGGCGGTCGGCGCACAGACGTTTGAAATGAGTGCGGAAGAACACGATGCCGTGTTCGCCGCCGTTTCTCATATGCCGCATTTGACGGCTTTTGCCTATGTCCACCAAATCGCCGACCATCCGGACGGACAGGAATATTTGAAATTTGCCGCCAGCGGTTTCCGAGACTTTACCCGCATCGCCTCCAGCCATCCCGCCATTTGGACGGACATCTGCCTGGACAATAAAAACAGCCTGATCAAGCTGATTGCCGGACTGCACGACCAGCTTTCCAAGCTGGAACGTATCCTCGAACAAGAAAACCGCGACGCGTTATACCGTTATTTTGAAGAAGCCAAGCAAACGCGCGACGAATGGTTGGGCAGCCAATAACGGGTTGAATATCCAGCATCATCTTGTAACTGTTTCTCTCCGAAAAACAAAAAGGTCGTCTGAAAACCTATTTTCAGACGACCTTTTGTTGATTTCAGGCAGGGTTTACCAGTAGCCCAGCACTTTCCACCAGATAATGCCGATGGTGCCGAAAATCAGGATTTCGACCACGCTCATAATGAAGCCGGCTTTCCACCATTCGGTCATGCTGACATAGTTCGAGCCGTAGATGACGGGAGACGAACCTGAAGCGTAGTGGGTCAACGACATCATGATGCCGGTGGCGGATGCCATAATCAGGGCGAACAGCATCGGCGGTGCGCCCAAGGCGAGGCCTGCGCCGTAGAACGCGCCGAACATGGCGGTAACATGTGCCGTGCCGCTGGCGAAAACGTAGTGGGCGTAGAGGTAGGCGAGTACCAGAAGGGCGCAACCGGCTTCCCAGCCCAAACCTAGATGGGAGATGCCGCCCTGCATGGATTCGGACAGCCATGCAATCAGTCCCAATTTGTTGAGAAAGTTTGCCATCATGACCAAGGCGGCAAACCAGACGATGGTGTCCCACGCGCCTTTTTCTTTCAACGCGTCGTCCCAAGTCAGTACGCCGGTGAGCAGGCACAGGCTCAGACCGAGGAAGGTGGTGGCGGTGGCATCGACTTTCACGCCGAACAGCATTTCGGGAACGCCCGCCCACAAAAGCAGCAGAATCACGAAAATGCCGAGCATGATTTTTTCGTCACGCTTCATCGCGCCCATTTCTTTCAGTTTTTCTTTGGCAAGGGCGGTCGCGTTAGGCGTTTGTTTGATTTCGGGCGGATACAGGAAATACAGCACCAGCGGCATCAGGAACATAGCAATCAGGCCGGGGACGACCATGGCGGCGAACCATGTGCCCCAAGAGAGGTGGATTTTCGAATCGGTAGCTTTGGCGACTAATTCGACAACCAACGGGTTGGGTGCGGTTGCGGTAATGAAGATACAGCAGGTGATGATGTTGGCGTGGTAGTTGACCAGTGCGAGGTATTTACCGATTTTGCCTTCCGTGCCTTTTTCGGGGTCGGAATCGAAGCTCAGGGCGATAGAACGCATAATCGGATGCACGATGGCACCGCCGCGCGCAGTGTTGCTCGGCGTTACCGGACCGATGACCAAGTCCGCCAAAGCCAGGCTGTAACCTACGCCCAGCGTGCGTTTGCCGAAAAGGGAAATCAGAAGGTAGCCGATACGCATCCCTAAGCCGGTTTTCAACAAACCGCGCGAGATGATGATGGCGATACCGATCATCCAGATTAACGAGTTGTTAAGGCTGCTCAGTGCGTCTTTGGTCGCGTCGGCGGCTTTTTCGTTGGTAACGCCGGTCAGCGCGACCAAGGTAATGCCCAAAATCGCCATTGCACCGATGGGCATGGCTTTACCGATGATGCCGGCGATGATGCCGACGAATAACGCCAAAAGGTGCCATGCGTCGGGCGATACGCCCTGCGGCACGGGTATGACGAACCAGATAATCAGCGTCAGCGCGAGCGCAACCGCAGCAGGAATTGGCTTGAAGCCCATGTTGAGTCTCCTAGTTTGAGGTATCGGGGAAATCGGATTTCAGACGACGTGTGCCCGATTTTGGTGGGAACAGGCCGTCTGAAACGTATTTGGCAGCAGTTGTTTTTATGTTTTTCTTTTGGGTGTTTGGGTCATGCGTATTTTTGTGTTGCCATCTTTTTAGACGACGTTTCTTGAGTTTTACGTTTTGCCCTCTCCCTAACCCTCTCCCACGGGGAGAGGGGATAGATTGCAGGAAGTCCGATAATGGTTGGTTTCAGCACCATCATTCCCTCTCCGTGGAAGAAGAGATAGCTTGCAGAAAATCCGATAATAGTCGGCTTCAGCACTATCATTCCCTCTCCCCGTGGGAGAGGGCAAAACCCTAGTATGTCCGTATCGTTTTCTCTGATGGCAAATCTACCAATAAGTTTTAGTCAGACGATGTGTGTCCGTTTTAGTGGGGAGGGGGCGTCTGAAATGTGTTGGCAGCAGTTGTTTTTTATGTTTTTCTTTTGGTGGTTTGGGTAATGCGTATTTTTTTGTTGCCATCTTTTTCAGACGACGTTTCTTGAGTTTTACGTTTTGCCCTCTCCCTAACCCTCTCCCACGGGGAGAGGGAATAATGGCGCTGAAACCGACCATTATCGGATTTTCTGTAATCTGTCCCCTCTCCCCGTGGGAGAGGGCTAGGGAGAGGGTAAAACCTCAGATTTAGCAGTTCAGTTGTGAAACCCAACAAATACTTAAACCCTAATCATTATGTTGGGTCATAACCCAACCTAAAGGTATTTTTCAGACGACCTCCCATAATAGAAAAGGTCGTCTGAAACCCCGTATCGGATTAATCCTGATCCGCCGGCAGGCCGTACTCTTCGGGGAAGGTACGCAGTGAGCTTTGCAGCACGGTAACCGCGCCGTCAATCAGACCGCAGCGGCCGCTTCGGGGCAGCAGTTGGCACAGGCTTTGCAGGGCGCGGAGGTCGTCTGAAGTGCCGATGCCGGTATCCACGCGGTTGAGCAGGCGTGAAAGTTGGAACGTGCCGCCTTTGCACGGCGGGCATTGTCCGCATGAGTTGGACGCAAAAAATTCCACATACTCGGATACTTTGCGCACCACGCTGGTGCCTTCGGAAATCACAATCATTGCGCCCGTACCGAGGCTGGATTTGCGTTCGCGCACGGACACGAAGTCCAAAGGCACGTCCAAATCTTTCGCGGTCAGAAGCGTGTTTGACGGGCCGCCGGTGAAGACGGCTTTAAACGTGCGGCCCTCGAGCATACCGCCGCCGTGGTCGAAAATCAGCGATTGCAGGGTCGTGCCCATCGGCAGTTCGTACAGCCCCGGATTCAATACGTCGCCGGAGAGCGAGTAGAGTTTCGTGCCTGCGGCATCGCCCAAACCCAGCGATTTGTACCATTCCGCGCCTTTGGCAAGGATTTGCGGGATGTTGGCGAAGGTTTCGGTGTTGTTGATAAGGGTTGGTTCGCCCTCTACGCCGCTTTCGGCGGGGAACGGCGGCTTGCGGCGCGGGAACGGGAAACCGCCTTCCAACCATGAAATCACGGCGGTTTCTTCGCCGCCGATGTAGCGGCCTGAAGTTTCGACCAATTTCAGGTCTAAAGGTTTGCCCAGATAGTTTTCGATGCGGATGAACAAATCGCTTTTTTTCCATTGCTCGATGGCGGGCACGATGGAAGCGATGGATTCGGTCTGGTGCGGGTTGACATACATAATCGCTTTGTTGGCGCGGCAGGCGACGGCGGCAATCAGAACGCCTTCGATGACTTGGTGCGGCGTTTTCGCCAGCAATACGCGGTCTTTGAACGTACCCGGTTCGTCTTCGTTGGCATTACAGACGACGTATTTGTCGCCGTGTTTGCTTTGGGCGGCAACGGCAGCTTCCCATTTGCGCCAGGTCGGGAAACCTGCGCCGCCCATGCCGCAGAGGTTGGCGTCTTGCAGCTTGGAAACGATGCTTTGAGGATCGGCAAGCGCCGCCAGCAGACCTTCGCCGCCGCCGACTTTGCGCCACGCGGCCAAATCCGCGCCGACTTGACGGGACGGGTGCAGTAAGTTTTGATTGGCTTGATTCATGATTGTTGCTCCTGCAAACCGGCGTGTTCGCGCAAATCGAATTTGCCGTAGTCGGGGTATAAAACGGGGGCTTTGATGTTGCTGGTCAGTCCGGCGCGGGTCATTTCGCGTTGCAGATCGTGGACGTGTCCGACGCCGCCGCGCACTTTTTTCAGCGGCAGGCCGCAATTTGCCGCGGCTTTACCGGCACGGCGGCCGAAGCTGATGATGTCCAGAAGTGCGTTGCCCATCAGGCGGTTGCGGCCGTGGATGCCGCCGGTTACTTCGCCGGCGCAATAGAGGCCTTCCACACAGGTCGCGCCGTCGCCGTTGATTTCGACGCCGCCGTTTTGGTAGTGCAGGGTCGGATGAATCATCACAGGTTCGACGGCGGGGTCGATGCCGCATTTGTGGGCGACGTGGCCGAGCGTAACCAGACGGTTCAACACATCAGGATCGTTTTCAATCAGGCGCGGGGTGTCGAGGAACACGCCGACCTGTCCGTCGCGCACCACGCCGCGGCCTTCGCGGCACTCGCGCAAAATGGCGGCAGCAACGACGTCGCGCGGCTGCAATTCGTCAACGAAACGCTCGCCCAAACCGTTGACCAGTTTGGTGCCTGCGGAGCGTACGGCTTCGGAAATCAGCGCGCCCGCCAAGTGCGGCGGATGGGCGACGCCAGTCGGATGGTATTGGAAGGAATCGATGTCGCGCAGTTTCGCGCCGATGCGGTATGCCATCACCAGACCGTCGGCAGTTGCGCCGTAGTGGTTGGAAGTGGCGAAACCCTGCAAATGCAGCCGTCCGCTGCCGCCGGTTGCCAATACCACGGCTTTGGCGTGAACCAATACCAAAGAGCGTTTTTCCAAATCGTACAAAATCGCGCCGACGCAGCGGCCGTGTTCGTCCGACAATAATTCGATGGCGGGGTGGCGGTTGAGCTGGGTAATGTTTTCGTCGAGTTCGACCGCCTCGCGCAGTACGCGCATCATTTCAAGGCCGGTAAAGTCGCGGTAGCTCAGGATGCGCGGCACAGTCGTACCGCCCGCACGTTTGCGGCTCAACATGCCGTTGCTGTCCGCACCTTTGGCAAGGTCGAAAGTCATGCCCAAGCCGATCAGCCAGCGGATGGCGGACGGCGCGTCGGTAACCATTTGCGCCACCAATTCTTTTTTGCCTGCGTTGTGGCCGCCTTTGATGGTGTCGTCAAAGTGTTGCTGCAAGCTGTCTTCCGCGCCGACCGCCGCCTGAATGCCGCCTTCGGCCATCACGGTATTGCTGTCGCCGATACGCAGCTTGTTCGCCATAATCACGCGCGCGCCTGCTTCGGTTGCAGACAATGCCGCTGCTGCGCCCGCACCGCCGCCGCCGATAACCAGTACGTCGGTGTTCAAATGTTCCGCGCCCGACAAATCATAGTCGTCAATCAGGGGATGGCTGATCAGCAGTTTCGCCAAATCAGGATGGCAGTAATCGCCCGTGTTCGGGCCGATGGGCAGTTTGACGCGCGCATTTGCCTGATAGTCGGGGTGAAACTGACTCAACAATTCGTTTTTTTCCGGCAAGTCGCCGCGCAGTTCCAATGAGGAAGCGCGCAAGTTGGCAAGTGCGGTTTCGTAGTCTATGCCTTGGATTTCGTTCGCCATCACATTGCCTCCTCTTCAAATTCGACTTTCATTTTGCCGCTGTCGATTTCGCGCAGGCGGCGCATCAAATCCACCGGACGCAGCGTACGCGCCGCTTTCATGCGGCGGGCGAACAGGCCTAAGTGGTTCGGACGGATGTGTTCGGGGCAGGAAAGGGTGCAGAGGTTGCACATCACGCATTGGTCGAAGGTCAGCGCAGCCGCGCCGAAATCGCCGGATACCACTTGCGCCACGCCGTTTTCCACTTCCAAGCCTTTCGGGCAGGCGCGGTTGCAGCCGCCGCAATGACGGCAGTTTTGCGCTTCGGGGAAGGCTTTGGCGGTATCGTCCAGCCAGTTCCAGCCGTCGCCGACCTCGCTCACGTCGTAATATTGGATATGCTCGGGGATAAAGTAGTCCAAGAAGCTGACCTGCATCCCTTCTTCGACTTTGGTTTCGCACGCCAACGCAGTCGTTACCTCGCGCTCGCCTTCCTTGCGGATCATGCAGCGGCAGGAACCGCATACGCCTTGCCCCATGCAGCCGACGTTGGCGGTAATCGCGCTGCCTGAACGGGCATAGGCCTGAATGATTGACGAGTCGGCAGAGGCTTTGACCTCGTGACCGTCTATGGTCAGGGTTAACAAGTTTTCACTCATGGTAGTGTCCTGTGGGATGGGATAGGGGAAATCGGATGTGTGTATTTTTATTACAAATTTTTAAAATGCAGATATTTTTCAGGAAACGTCTTATAAATCAACGTCTGACTGTCTTTTATTAGTGTATCAGAATTTGGGTTTTTTGATGATGGCGGAGTCGTAAAGGCAGGGTGGGGGCGGATTGTGAACAAAAAACAGCGGTTTTCAGACGACCTTTGTGCCATCTTGTTATTTTGTAAGATAAAATAAACTTACGATAAAGGAATAACTGCTAAAAACCGTTTTGAAATACGAGTAAATATCATTATTAAGTGATTGATATTAAAAGCATATATCTATGTATTTATTGGATAAATTTGCAAAGTGTAAGTAAATGCAAATGGTGTTATAAAATTTCATAAAAACGGCTAAGTTTGACTTCCGTCAAAAATTATCGTGGGTAGAATGACACGGCTTTTACATTTGTGTATGGTTGAAAAAAGAAAGACAGGTCGTCTGGAAAGTAATTGTTTCTT
Source organism: Neisseria sicca VK64 (assembly GCF_000260655.1). Lineage (GTDB taxonomy): Bacteria > Pseudomonadota > Gammaproteobacteria > Burkholderiales > Neisseriaceae > Neisseria > Neisseria sicca_B. The sequence continues at coordinate 20,512 of NZ_AJMT01000115.1, read as the reverse complement.
TTTAAATTCATGTTATTAGTAAGGTTCATTGCGACGGTGAATCCAGCCTTTTCAGACGACCCTTTGAAATTTGAGTGGACAGATTAATTGTAGTTTTATTTCTACCGGTAAATATTGCCGACAATATCCATTATCATCATCCGAGTGAAATGATAGGTTATTAAGTTTTATGAAAATCAATAAATTATAAAAATCATATTGTCGCCTCATATCGATTGACAGCACTATTACACCGATTAAGGTCGTCTGAAAAACGGCCTCTATAAAAAAGCTAACAAACCCTCCCTACCATATGAAAAGGAACACAATCATGACCGTCATCAAGCAAGAAGACTTTATCCAAAGTATCTGCGATGCCTTCCAATTCATCAGCTATTACCATCCGAAAGACTACATCGACGCGCTCTATAAGGCGTGGCAGAAGGAAGAAAATCCCGCCGCCAAAGACGCGATGACGCAGATTTTGGTCAACAGCCGCATGTGTGCCGAAAACAACCGCCCCATCTGCCAAGACACCGGTATCGCAACCGTCTTCCTCAAAGTCGGTATGAACGTCCAATGGGATGCGGACATGAGCGTGGAAGAGATGGTTAACGAAGGCGTGCGTCGCGCCTACACTTGGGAAGGCAACACCCTGCGTGCTTCCGTCCTCGCCGATCCTGCCGGCAAACGCCAAAACACCAAAGACAACACCCCAGCCGTCATCCACATGAGCATCGTACCGGGCGACAAAGTCGAAGTAACCTGCGCGGCAAAAGGCGGCGGCTCTGAAAACAAATCCAAGCTCGCCATGCTCAATCCTTCCGACAATATCGTCGATTGGGTATTGAAAACCATCCCGACCATGGGCGCGGGCTGGTGTCCTCCCGGTATCTTGGGCATCGGCATCGGCGGTACGCCCGAAAAAGCCGTGCTGATGGCAAAAGAATCCCTGATGAGCCACATCGACATTCAAGAATTGCAGGAAAAAGCCGCGTCCGGCGCAGAATTGTCCACCACCGAAGCCCTGCGCCTCGAACTCTTTGAAAAAGTCAACGCGTTGGGCATCGGTGCACAAGGTTTGGGCGGGCTGACCACCGTATTGGACGTCAAAATCCTCGATTACCCGACCCATGCCGCATCCAAACCGATTGCCATGATTCCGAACTGCGCCGCCACCCGCCACGTCGAATTCGAATTGGACGGCTCCGGTCCGGTCGAACTGACCCCGCCGCGCGTTGAAGACTGGCCCGATTTGACTTACAGCCCCGACAACGGCAAACGCATCGAGGTCGATAAGCTGACCAAAGAAGAAGTCGCCAGCTGGAAAACCGGTGACGTATTGCTGCTGAACGGCAAAATCCTCACCGGCCGCGATGCCGCACACAAACGCCTCGTCGATATGCTCGACAAAGGCGAAGAGTTGCCCGTCGATTTCACCAACCGCCTGATTTACTACGTCGGCCCCGTCGATCCGGTCGGCGACGAAGTAGTCGGCCCGGCAGGCCCGACCACCGCCACCCGCATGGACAAATTCACCCGCCAAATGCTCGAACAAACCGGCCTCTTGGGCATGATCGGTAAATCCGAGCGCGGCGCAGCCACCTGCGAAGCCATCGCCGACAACAAAGCCGTGTACCTCATGGCAGTCGGCGGCGCGGCATACCTTGTGGCAAAAGCCATCAAATCCTCAAAAGTCTTGGCGTTCCCCGAATTGGGCATGGAAGCAGTTTACGAGTTTGAAGTCAAAGACATGCCCGTAACCGTCGCCGTGGACAGCAAGGGCGAATCCATCCACGCCACCGCCCCGCGCAAATGGCAGGCAAAAATCGGCATCATCCCCGTCGAGTCCTAAAACCTTGATGCCAGGTTGAAAAAGGTCGTCTGAAAACTTAAAACAGGGTTTTCAGACGACCTTTAATTTGTTTGGAGGCATTACGACTGCAAGGGTAGGGAGAATGGACGGTATAGTGGATTAACTTTAAATCAGGACAAGGCGACGAAGCCGCAGACAGTACAGATAGTACGGAACCGATTCACTTGGTGCTTCAGCACCTTAGAGAATCGTTCTCTTTGAGCTAAGGCGAGGCAACGCCGTACTGGTTTAAAGTTAATCCACTATAAAACAATACGCCGCAAGTCTTGATAAAGAACAAGCATCGCCCTGCCCCGACTGCAGAAGCAGCCGAAATATGTTATAAATAGGCCCTTCTACCGACCTCAAATTGGAGCATACGACATGGAATTGGTATTTATCCGCCACGGACAAAGCGAATGGAACGCGAAAAACCTGTTTACAGGCTGGCGCGACGTGAAACTGAGCGAGCAGGGGCTTGCCGAAGCCGCCGCCGCCGGTAAAAAACTGAAGGAAAAAGGTTACGAGTTCGACATCGCCTTCACTTCCGTCCTGACCCGCGCGATTAAAACCTGCAACATCGTTTTGGAAGAATCCGACCAACTGTTTGTGCCGCAAATCAAAAGCTGGAGGCTGAACGAACGCCACTACGGCCAACTGCAAGGTTTGGACAAAAAACAAACCGCCGAAAAATACGGCGACGAGCAAGTCCACATCTGGCGCCGCAGCTACGACACCCTGCCGCCACTGCTCGACCCGAAAGACCCGTTCTCCGCGCACAACGACCGCCGCTATGCCAACCTGCCCGCCGATGTTATCCCTGATGGCGAAAACCTGAAAGTTACTTTGGAGCGCGTATTGCCGTTCTGGGAAGACCAAATCGCCCCCGCGCTTCTGAGCGGCAAACGCGTCTTGGTCGCCGCCCACGGCAACTCCCTGCGCGCATTGGCCAAACACATCGAAGGCATTTCCGACGAAGACATCATGGGCTTGGAAATCCCGACCGGTCAGCCGCTGGTGTACAAATTGGACGACAATTTGAAAGTGGTTGAAAAATTCTATCTGTAAGCTTTGCGGATAATAAAAAGGTCGTCTGAAAACTCGGATTCGGGGTTTTCAGACGACCTTTTGATTGAAACGCTTGAGATATAAGATTTGAGACAGTCAAGGCAAAAAAACAGCCCGGTCAAAAATGACCGGGCTGTTGAATTTTTGGTCGGAGTGAAAGGATTCGAACCTTCGACCCCTTGCACCCCATGCAAGTGCGCTACCAGACTGCGCCACACTCCGACTCGAGAAGTTTGGGATTATAGTTTTCTTGCACGGCTTTGGCAAGGGTAAAGCCGGACGGTTTCGGCTATCTGCTTGAAGCGGCTTTGAATTTGTTTGGTGTCAGGGAGGGTAGGGCTGCGGAATGGTTCATACTTGATTGGAAGCCGCGATGTTTTTCAGACGACCCCGGGGGTAAACGGATGTGGCGGAATTTAATGGCTGCTATATAATCTCAGCTTTGATTTTTAATATAGTGGATTAAAATTGCAATGATACGGCGTTGCCAACGCCCTTATGTACTACTCGTACACGGCGGGCGTTGCCGCCTTGTCTCATTTTTATTTTAATCCACTATAAAAAACAGGGCGGATGGACAGTATTTTGCATGATTTGTTTGCGCGTCAGGCGTTTACATCGAGCTTGGTGGAGCGCAATTTCGGACAGGTTTCGGGCTGGATAGAGCTGGTCGGTGTCTTGATGCTGATGGTGGCGGCGTTTTGGCTGTCAAATCGTCTCAACGACCGTTATTTCTTCTCAGAACACGGCAGCTTCGCGCTTTTGCGGCATATCGGCAGAAGGATTTTGTGGCCGGTGTTGATGATGATTTTCGGCGCAGCGGCTTTGTTTGTCTGCAATCTGACGGAATTTCGCGCGGTATGGCTGCATCTGCTGATTTTGGCGGCGCGCTGGATGATTCTGATTCGGGTCAGCGTGGCGGTGGTTCATGCCGCTTTGCCGCAAAACAAACTGACCGACTGGCTGGAGCGGGCGGTATCCATGGTTTTGTGGATAGGGTTCGTGCTTTGGCTGTCGGGTTTGGACGATAAGATTTTGGAGGTGCTGGACGGCATCAGTTTCTCGGTCGGTTCGGGCAGGCTCAGCCTGCTGACGATTCTGAACGGGATTTTGTGGGTCGGCCTCCTGATGATAGGCGCGTCATGGCTGGCTCGAGTTATCGGCGGACATTTGGAGAGGAGCAGCTTGGATACCAATCTGAGCATGATTTTGTCCAAAGTCGTCAAAACGGTGATGATGGTGTTGGCGGTCTTGATTGCGCTGCCGCTGGTGGGGATTGATTTGACGGTATTGTCGGTGTTCGGCGGTGCGTTGGGTGTCGGTATCGGTTTCGGCCTGCAAAAAGTGGCGAGCAACTATATTTCGGGCTTCATCATTTTGGGCGACCGCTCCATCCGCATGAACGACCGTCTGACGGTCAACAACTTTACCGGTTATGTCACCAAAATCACCTCGCGTTTCGTCGTGCTGCGCAATGCCAACGGTACGGAGGCGCTGATTCCGAACGAGACGTTCGTTACCTCGATGGTGGTCAACGAATCTTATACCAGCCGCGAATTGCAGCAGGCGTTCAATATACAGGTTGCCTATCATTCCGATTTGATTAAGGCGCTGGACATCATCAAAAGCGCAGCCGCCGCGCAGCCGCGTGTTTCCAACAATCCCGCGCCTTTGGCGGTAGTCACCAATTTCGGCGACAACGGTATCGATTTGCGCGCGACGTATTGGGTGAAAGACCCGGAAAACGGTTTTGCCGCGCTGCAATCGGCAATTTTTCTGGATATTTGGCGGCAGTTTAACGAACACGGCATCGAGTTCCCTTATCCGCAGCGCGAAGTCCGCATCTTGAACGAAAGCCAGGCACCGAGCAGCATCGCCATGATTAAGGCGGGAATGCAGGCGCGCAGCGATACCAAATCCGATCCAGCGATGGATTCCGGCGGAGACGATTGATGGCAAAGCCCTTGAAGTATCCCGTGTCCGCGCTGGTTATCCTGCATGATGCAGACGGCAATATCCTTTTAATCGAACGCACTTCGCCGCCAGGTTTTTGGCAGTCCGTAACCGGCAGCATCGAACCGGACGAAACCATAGAGGAAACCGCCAAACGCGAAGTTTGGGAAGAAACCGGCATCCGCCTTGCGGACGGGCAGCTCTGCAACTGGCACGACAGCACGGTTTACGAAATCTACCACCACTGGCGGCACCGCTATCCTAAAGGCGTGTTCGAAAACCGCGAACACATCTTTTCCGCTGAAATTCCGCGCGATGCGGTGATTGTTTTGCAGCCCGACGAACACGTCGCTTACGGATGGTTCGGCATTGAAGAAGCGGCGGAAAAAGTGTTCTCCCCGTCGAACAAAAGGGCGATTTTGGTATTGGGGAAAAGGTTGGGATTGGTGGTTTGATGAATGATGGCGGGGAGATGACCGACAACCGCATTTAAAGACCGATGGACAGCCTCTTTTATATCTAATAAAATAAACGATAATTGTTATTGGTTAATTTGGTAACATCAAACCGTAAAGGTCGTCTGAACGTTCGGCTTTCTGATTGAAAGCCTTTAAATTTTCTTGTTCACACGGCCTTTTCCATATTTTCGTTTTATATCTGCTTGGAGAATCCATGTTACGTCTGACTGCTTTAGCCGTATGCTGCGCCCTTGCTTTGGGTGCGTGTTCGCCGAAAGATTCCGCCTCAAATCAAAACGCCCAAACCGCTTCCGCCGCCCAAACCGAAGGCGCGGGCTTGACCGTCAAAACGACGCGTGGTGACGCGAAAGTGCCGCAAAATCCCGAACGTATCGCCGTTTACGATTTGGGTATGCTCGACACTTTAAACAAATTGGGCGTGAAAACCGGTCTGTCCATCGACAAAAACCTGCTGCCTTATTTGGACGAATATTTCAAAACGACAAAACCTGCCGGTACGCTGTTCGAGCCGGATTACGAAGCGCTCAACGCCTACAAACCGCAGCTCATCATCATCGGCAGCCGCGCAGCCAAAGCGTTTGACAAGTTGAACGCCATTGCGCCGACCATCGAAATGACCGCCGATACCGCCAACCTCAAAGACAGTGCCAAAGAGCGCATCGACGCGCTGGCACAAATCTTCGGCAAACAGGCGGAAGCCGACAAGCTGAAGGCGGAAATCGACGCATCTTTTGAAGCTGCGAAAACTGCCGCGCAAGGTAAAGGCAAAGGTTTGGTGATTCTGGTCAACGGCGGGAAACTGTCCGCCTTCGGTCCGTCTTCACGACTGGGCGGCTGGCTGCACAAAGATATCGGCGTTCCGGCCGTTGACGAAGCCATCAAAGAAGGCAGCCACGGTCAGCCCGTCAGCTTCGAATACTTGAAAGAGAAAAATCCCGACTGGCTGTTTGTCCTTGACAGGGGCGCGGCCATCGGCGAAGAAGGACAGGCAGCAAAAGACGTGTTGAACAATCCGCTGGTCGCCGAAACGACCGCATGGAAAAAAGGACAGGTGGTTTACCTCGTTCCCGAAACCTATTTGGCGGCGGGCGGCGCGCAAGAATTGCTGAATGCGTCCAAACAGGTTACCGACGCGTTTAAGGCTGCGAAATAAGTTAACAAGTTGGTTTAAACAATCAAAAGGTCGTCTGAAAACAAGCATTGCAGGTTTTCAGACGACCTTTTGATTTCCAACTTTGTTTCTTAGTGGATTAACTAAATCAGGACAAGGCGATGAAGCCGCAGACAGTACAGATAGTACGGAACCGATTCACTTGGTACTTCAGCACCTTAGAGAATCGTTCTCTTTGAACTAAGGCGAGGCAACGCCGTACTGGTTTAAAGTTAATCCACTATAATCTGCCAACAGGTTTTCAAGCCCAGAAATCGCGCGGCGGGTCGAGGACGGGTTTGACGATGCCGGTACGGACGGCAAAATCACCGAAGCCTTCGTCGTCGAGGCGGTTTTGCGCCCAGTTGCCGACCCAGCCGTCGACGATTTCGAGGATTTCGGGTTCGGTGATGTTTTCTTTAAAGAGGCGCGGGATACGGGTGCCTTCGCGGTTGCCGCCTGCGTAGAGGTTGTAGCGGCCGACGGCTTTGCCGACCAAACCGATTTCGGCGAGCATGGCGCGGCCGCAACCGTTTGGGCAGCCGGTGACGCGCAGGACGATGTATTCGTCTTCCAAGCCGTATTTGGCGAACATTTCGTCGATTTTGTCGGAGAATGACGGCAGGAAGCGTTCGGCCTCCGCCATCGCCAGCGGACAGGTCGGCAGGGCGACGCACGCCATGGAGTTTTCGCGTTGGATGGTGATGGATTTGCTGATTAAGCCGTGTTCTTTGGCGATTTTGTCTATGGTGTCTTTCAGTTCGGGTGGAACGTTGGCGACGACAAGGTTTTGATTGGCGGTCAGACGGAAGTCTCCGGGGTGGATTTTGGCGATTTCGCGCACGCCGGTTTTCAACGGTCTGCCGGGGTAGTCGAGCAGGCGGCCGTTTTCGATAAACAGGGTCAGGTGCCAGTTGCCTTCGAGGCCTTTAACCCAGCCGATGTGGTCGCCGCGATGGGTGAAGGCGTAGGGGCGGATGGGTTCGAACTTGATGCCCATGCGCCGTTCGACTTCTTCTTTGAACACTTCGACGCCGACGCGCTGGAGGGTGTAGCGGGTGCGCGCGGCTTTGCGGTCGCTGCGGTTGCCCCAGTCGCGCTGGGTGCTGACGACGGCTTCGGCGGCATTGAGGGTGTATTCGAGGGGGACGAAGCCGAATTCGTAGGAGGTGTTGGGATAGGTTTTGGTGTTGCCGTGTTCGCTGGATAGCCCGCCGCCGACAAGGACGTTGAAGCCGACAAGTTTGCCGTTTTCTTCGATGGCGACGAAGCCTAAATCATTGGAATGGATGTCTACATCGTTGTCGGGCGGGATGACGACGGCGGTTTTGAATTTGCGCGGCAGGTAGGTTTTGCCGAGAATGGGCTCGACGTCGTCGGCAATTTCTTTGTTGCGCGGTTCGGTCGGTTCGGTGGTGAACACTTTTTCGCCGTCCAGCCAGACATCGGCGTATGCCATGGTGCGAGGCAGAAGGTGCATACTGATGCGTTTTGCCCATTCGTAGGCTTCTTGGTGCAGCGGGCTTTGGACGGGATTGCTGGTGCAGAGTACGTTGCGGTTGACGTCGCTGGCGGTGGCGATGGAATCGAGGCCGAGTTTGTGCAGGGACTGGTGCGCCAGCTTCAAATCGGTTTTTAAAATGCCGTGGTATTGGAAAGTTTGGCGGTTGGTCAGGCGGATGGAACCGTAAATGGTGTGGTCGCCGGCAAATTCGTCTATGCCCAGCCACTGCGCCGGCGTGATGATGCCGCCGGGCAGGCGGCAGCGCAACATCATGTTTTTTAAGGGTTCAAGTTTTTGGTCGGTACGCTCGGCGCGGATGTCGCGGTTATCCTGCTCGTACATGCCGTGGAAACGGATGAGCTGGAAATTGTCGGCGGTAAAGCCGCCGGTAAAGTCGTCGGTCAAATCGTCTTTGATGGTACCGTGCAGATAGTCGCTGCGGTCTTTCAGGGCTTCGTTGCCGGAAAGCGGGGTGTCGGGCAGCTTGGCGCGCGGGTCGGCGGTGGTAGTCATAGGGTGCTCCTTATTCTCAGTTTGGAGCTACTTTAATCAGGTCGTCTGAAAATGGGAAAGAATGGTTTGTTCGATTTAAAGATGATTTCGTTATATGAATCTGATGTTTTCAGACGACCCCGGGTAATCTAAATTTTGCCAATCGCACTGTTTGTTTGGAAGCCAACACATTCATTTCAAAGTCAAGTTAAGCTATAATACCCGCCGACACATACCATCTCTCCCACCTTATCCCATGCAACTTACCGCCGTCGGACTCAACCACCAAACTGCGCCTTTGAGTATACGCGAGAAGCTGGCATTCACCGCAGCAAGCCTGCCCGAAGCCGTCCGCAACCTTGCTCGAAGCAAAGCAGCGAAGGAGGCAGTAATTCTATCGACCTGCAACCGCACCGAGCTTTACTGCGTCGGCGAAACCGAGCAAATCATCGAATGGCTGGCGCAATACCACAACCTGCCCGCCGAAGAAATCCGCCCCTATCTTTATACCTTGGACAACAACGAAACCATCCGCCACGCTTTCCGCGTTGCCTGCGGATTGGATTCTATGGTATTGGGCGAGCCGCAGATTTTGGGACAGATTAAAGATGCTGTGCGTGTCGCCCAAGAACAAGAAAGCATCAATACCAACCTCAACGCATTGTTTCAAAAAACGTTTGCCGTTGCCAAAGAAGTGCGTACCGACACTGCCGTCGGCGAGAATTCCGTTTCGATGGCTTCCGCATCCGTCAAACTTGCCGAACAGATTTTTCCCGATATCGGCGATCTGAACGTTCTATTTATCGGTGCGGGCGAAATGATTGAATTGGTCGCCACCTATTTCGCCGCCAAAAGTCCCAAACTCATTACCGTTGCCAACCGTACCCTGCCGCGCGCCCAAGAGTTGTGCGACAAACTCGGACTGAATGCCGAGCCTTGCCTGCTGACAGAGTTGCCCGACATTTTGCACGAATACGATGTCGTCGTTTCCTCTACCGCCAGCCAGCTCCCATTGGTCGGCAAAGGCATGGTGGAACGTGCATTGCGCCTGCGTCTCAATATGCCCATGTTTCTGCTCGACCTTGCCGTTCCGCGAGATATCGAAGCCGAAGTGGGGGAGCTGGGCGACGCTTATCTCTACACTGTTGACGACATGATGGGCATCGTTCAAAACGGCAAGGAGGCCCGCCAAAAAGCGGCTGCCGAAGCCGAAGCTATGGTGGAGAAAAAGGTCGGTGAGTTTGTCCGCCAACAACAAAGCCGCCAAAGCGTCCCCCTTATCCGCGCCCTGCGTGACGAAGGCGAACGCGCCCGCAGGCAGGTTTTGGAAAATGCGATGAAACAGCTTGCCAAAGGCGCATCGGCGGAAGAGGTATTGGAGCGGCTCTCCATCCAATTGACCAACAAACTCCTCCACTCTCCCACTCAAACCCTCAATAAGGCAGGCTCGGAAAACAGCAATCTGGTCGATGCCGTTGCCCAAATTTATCAATTGGATCAACACGATTAACGATTGGAAAGGTCGTCTGAAAATTTTCAGACGACCTTTCTGTATGCCTCTCTGCCTTATCGATTAAATCCCCAAAATCCGTATCTCAAATATCTGAAAACTTATGCAGACACTTTATCTTGCCTCCGGCAGCCCGCGCCGCCGCGAAATCCTTGAAAACTTAGGCTACCAAATTCGGCGTATTCCCGCCGATATCGATGAAACGCCATTTCCTGACGAAAATGCCGCCGATTATGTTCAGCGTATGGCGAAGGAAAAGAACGCAGCCGCCGTCGCCCAATGGTTTGAACAACATGATACGCCGCCCGAATTTCCCATTCTGACCGCCGATACCACCGTTGCCTATCAAAACCATATCCTCGGCAAACCCGAAACCCAAGAGCATGCCGCTACAATGCTTGGGCAGCTGTCAGGGCAAACCCATCAAGTACTAACCGCCGTATGCGTGTATTGGCAAGGCGAAACGAGCAGCGTCTTGCAAACCAGCGATGTGCGTTTCAAAACCTTATCCCCTGACGAAATCCTTGCCTACATTCAAAGCGGCGAACCGATGGATAAAGCCGGTGCATACGGAATCCAAGGCTTGGGCGGCGTGTTCGTTGAGCATTTGCAGGGCAGCTTTACCGGCGTGATGGGACTGCCCGTTTACGAAACCGTCGGTTTGCTGAAGCAATTTGATTTGTCTGTTCCGCCTTTTTTCTGAGGTTCGGAGCTGTTCAGTTGCAGTAAAAATCATCAATCTTCTTTGTTTGTCTTTATTGCTGTATCTGTGGATTTAGAAAGAGTAAAAAGAAAATGAAAAAAATCGGTTTGTATTTATTCATATTGTTATTTCCTGTGTCAGTAAGCGCCAATAATTACGAACCAATTGGAGATAAAAGGCAATCGATTGAAATAAATAATTTTTTTAGTGACGTAAAGAAGGAAAATATTACGTCTTATGAGAAGGGCGATTTTATTGTCGTTAGGGTTGATGATTTTGGCGGAAGGTTTTATGAAGAATATTACATAAAGAGGAATGGGAAGTTATTAATTTTAGATAAATTGAAAACGATTAGTCTGTATAAGGAAGATTTTGACGTTAAATCTTTAGAGTGCAGAAAAAATATCCATAAACCCATAAAAGATTATGATAGACAGACTGTTTTAAAGATGTATGGTGAGAAATGTAGAACTTTTTATGCACTTGAAAATACATTGGACGATTTAGAAGAATATGTCAAAGACCACTCGGGTTTTGATATAGATAAAAGTAGAATGGATTGGTATCTTGGCAGATACCCGATTAATCAGAAAAATATTGCAACATATAATAATATTGCATTTTATCTTAATAATCAGGAGCATCATCAGTCTGCAATATATCTCTTGAATAAAATTATTGCGGCATTCCCCAATAGGACTGTTGCATACTTAAATATTGCAGATGCGTATTGGGATTCAAAAGATAAACGGAATGCGAAAATATTTTATAAAAAATACCTCTCCCAAATAAAGAAAACCGGGGAGAAAGCCTCCATTCCTTCTCGGGTATCTAAAAGGATAGCTCAATAAATCTTATGACGGATTGAGGTTTTGTATTTGAAACAGTTGTGATAAACCGTAGACTTGAATAATTCTCAGTAATGAAAAAGGTCGTCTGAAAACGCTAACTTGGTTTTCAGACGACCTCTTTGTTTGTCCACTTACGTCAATTACTCAAGCGATAACGCGGATATTTTGTCTGTCTTGTTTGAATTTGATCTTCAGTATAGAGGGCAGCAGGTTGTCGAAATACCAGTGTCCGTTCGGCAGCTCTAAAGCGCCTCCGGCGCAGCGCATGATGACGCTGCGGCCTGATAATTCGTCTGTTTCCGTGATTTCCACTTCATGCACTTTCCCCCAGTCGGCAACAGGCAGCTTGGATGCCATGGCATGAATTCGGGTATTTTGTTCTTCGATTCCGTCACCTTTATGGCATGTCCCATTGCACTTGCCGACAGCCTGCACGGGGCATAACGCTCCCTTTGCGTGACTGACCGGCAAAATGTTTAAGGCATCGGGACAGAAATGGTGTTCTTGCGCCCAGATGTTCAATGCGCGTTTTGCCGCTTTTTTGTGGATAAATAAGCCGTAAGGGCGGGTGGTGCTGCTGCCGTTGTCTAACGGCACAATTCGTGCCTTCAGTACGCCATGTTCGTCGGGAATGAACTTAACAGTCATAAATGTTTTGGGATTCAATTGCTTGAGGGGAAATGGTGCAGATAACTCCTCTTGATATTCCTGCATAATCTGAGCTTTCAACCACAAGGCATGCAGGCTCCCTACCGCGGGGATGAATTTCACATCTGCGGCATTTTGAATATATTGCAAGCCTTCTTTGCTGTGGAGTAGGGCGGCGATTTCGCTATACGTTTTTTCATACGCCTCGACGGACAGCACTTTTCCTGAATGGTCAAACCAGACAAGTACGCCTACCGTATCGGGTAATGAATAGAGTTTTGCCGTCAAAGAATCGGATAGCTGCGTCGGCAGCATTTTCGGATTCATCAATGTACGGCAATGATTGTCCCATTCATCGGAGGTTTTCTCTTTCAGGCTGTGTTCCAAATAATCGGCGAGTGCCAAAACATCGGCCAATGCACGGTGACGATCGTCCGTTTGGATTCCCATCCTGCTGATAATACTGTCAAGATTGTGTTTATAAAATTGAGGGTACAGACGGCGGGACAGTTGGACGGTACACAATGCCGGAGCGGCAAAATCGATGCCTGCACGACAAAATTCATGACGCAGGAAGGTGTAGTCGAAACGGCTGTTGTGCGCCACAATCAAAGAGCCGCGCAGTAAAGGCAGTATGTCGGGAGCAATTTGGTCGAAAGCGGGAGCCTGCGCCACCATTTCATTGGTAATGCCGGTCAGTTGGACGACAAATTCAGGAATCGGCTTTCCCGGGTTGATCAATTGTTCGTAATGTTCTACCCGGCCGTTTTCAAAGCGCAGAAAAGCAATTTCCGTCACCCTGTCTTGATACAGATTGCCGCCGGTAGATTCTAAATCAACGACCACAACAGGGCGGTTCAATCGGGTAAAAGCTTCCGATAATCTCAACCAGCGAGAAAGATGAAACATCCTAAATTCCTGAAAATTCACACAACAGGGCAGTATTCTACACTTTGCACATCGTTTATCCAAGAAAACCCTTGACAAGTCATATATGGGAAAATATAATCCAAATCTTTCTTTCAGCGCACCCGTAGCTCAGTTGGATAGAGTATCTGGCTACGAACCAGAGGGTCGGGCGTTCGAATCGCTCCGGGTGCGCCAATAGAAAATTTCTGCGCCCATCGTCTAGCGGTTAGGACATCGCCCTTTCACGGCGGTAACCGGGGTTCGATTCCCCGTGGGCGTGCCAGATTTTGACAAGCCCCTGATTTTTCAGGGGCTTGTCTTTTTTGTATCTCCGAAAAAGATAAAACTCTGGTTGTTTGTGGTCATGAATATTTAGATATAGTGGATTAAATTTAAATCAGGACAAGGCGACGAAGCCGCAGACAGTACAGATAGTACGGAACCGATTCACTTGGTGCTTCAGCACCTTAGAGAATCGTTCTCTTTGAGCTAAGGCGAGGCAACACTGTACCGGTTTAAAGTTAATCCACTATATATCAGGCAGATATTCTTTTGATTAGGTTGACGGTACAATAGCCGAACTTTGAAATGATGAAACTTTTGTTTGCCTGCTTATGAAAAATCCGAAAATTATCTTCTTTGATATTGATGACACCCTCTATCGGAAATATACCGATACCCTGAGGCCTTCCGTTTATAAAGCAATGGCGGCGTTGAAAGAGAAAGGGATATTGACCGCGATTGCAACGGGTCGTCCTCCTGCGGCTATTCCGAAAAAAGTGCAGGAGCTGATCCGTGAAAGCGGAATCGATATGCTGGTGACCATTAATGGGCAATATACGTCGTTTCATGGGGAAGTATTGCAGGAATATCCGATGGATTCTGCGAATATGATGGAAATATGCGCGTCGTTGGACAATAAAAATATTGATTACGCCTTTGTGAATAACAATGAAATTGCGGTTTCCAGCCCTTCATCGCTTGTTAAAGATGCATTGGCGCATATTTTTCCCGATTTTTTGGTGGATAAAGAATATTTTCATCGGGCAAAAGTGTATCAAATGCTGATCTTTGCAGACTCCAATCAAGAACGCGCCATTGAAGATGAAATTCAACAAAACGGATTTAAATTGGTTCGGTGGCATGAATGTGCCATGGATATGCTTCGTTCTGAAGGTTCTAAGGCAAGGGGAATTGCTCATGCCGTAGGTAAGCTGGGGGTTGAAATGAAGGATGTTATGGCATTTGGCGACAGCTTCAACGACTTGGAAATGTTGACTACTGTTGGATTTGGAGTGGCGATGGGTAATGGTGAAGCTGAAGCAAAGGCTGTGGCAAAATTTGTATGTCCGAGCGTGGACGAGGATGGGGTGTTGCGGGGATTACAGGAATTGGGCGTTATCGACTGAATACGTCGTCTGAAATTTCAGACGACCTTATGAGAAAGTGTTGATGGTGGCGATATGATATTTCATTTGATTGCCGGTATATTTTGAGTAAAACAAAAGACCGCTTCGTTTGTTGCGGTCTTTTGTTTTATACGGCAGAGGGTGCTAGTCAGTTATCTAGCTTGCCGATGATTTCATTTAACGCTTTTTGCCAATCGGATGCCTTGATGCCGCATTCGTTTTCTATTTTTTGGCAGTCCATAATGCTGTAAGCAGGACGCGGGGCGGGTAGGGGGTATTGGTCGGTCGTGATGGCGTTCAGTTGCGGAACTCTGAAATTAGGGGCTTGCTGTTGCGCTGCTTGGAAAATGGCTTGTGCAAATTCATACCATGTTACCGATTTGTTGCCGCCGTAGTGATAAATACCCCGTGGGGCAACGGGTTGCTGCAGCAATGCAATGATGGCTTGGGCAAGGTCACCGGCATAAGTAGGGCTGCCTGTTTGGTCATGAACAATGGAGAGGTTGTCCCGTTCTCCTGCTAGTCTGATCATGGTTTTAACAAAGTTGTTGCCGTATTCGCTGAATAGCCATGAGGTACGGATGATGACGCTGTCCGGATTGGCTGCCAAAGCGAGCAGTTCGCCTGAGACTTTAGTGCGCCCATACACGCTTTGCGGGTTGGTATAGTCTTGCTCTTTGTATGGGGTCTTGTTTGTGCCGTCGAACACATAGTCCGTAGAGATATGGATAAAGCGGGCTTGGCAGGCGCGGGCGGCAGAGGCGAGGTTGTGGACGGCGGTGGCGTTGACGGCAAATGCGGTGCCGACATGGGCCTCTGCTTTATCGACTGCGGTAAAGGCCGCTGCATTGACTATGGCGTCGGGTTGGAAGTTTTGAACCATATTGCGAACGGCTTCGGTATCTGTAATATCCAAGGATGTCGAATCAGTGGCAATCAATTCCCAATTTTCAGGCAGGCGGTCGCGAAAGCAACGCGCCAATTGTCCTTTTGAACCGGTTAACAGAGTTCGCATATGGTTTCTCCTCGTTTGAAAGTTTTAAAAAAGTATTGCCGGATTAAAAGGACGGCAATTGGAACGATTTGGGCAAGCGTCCGAATTCATTATTCGGGAACGCTGAAACAGTACATTCAAGACAAAACAGATTGGAAGACGGTTGGGCAGATGTTTGACCCGCCAATAAGACCATTTTGTGAAATAACCCTTTTGCAAATTCAGGCTGGGATGCCTTTACTACATCATCCTTGCGTAGAAATGAAGGCAGAAGATGCTTCCCATTTTCTATTTTCAGACGACCCCGCCTGTTTTCGAAAAAGATGGAAAGCGGATTTAACCCTGAAATCATGCTGATTTTTGCAAGAGGAATAATAAAAATCCGATGCGGTAGGGAATCTGTCAATGCCTGATATATTATAGTGCAAACTTCGCAGCGATACCGATTATCTGAAAATAATTTTGTTTGTTTGATTTTTATCCGGGTAGGGGCAGCTTAGAGATATACTGTCCGATGGTTTTCAGACGACCTCTTATGAAGATTGGGGTCGTCTGAAAACTAAATACGGTAAGCAATGTTGAGTATATTCACGGAGTATGTGGTTGATGTGGAAAAAATGGTGGCCGATAGTATTGGCAGTATTGGTAATAGGTATTGTCGGGCGCAGCTATTATGTGATGCATGCTCAAGCACAGGATATCAAACATGCTTGGGTGGAAGTGATGAAGCAATACGGTCAGCGTTCGGCGTTGGTATCCGATTTATCGAATGTCGTTAAGACGTATGCCGGTCCTGAAGAGGATATTTTGTTCAAGTTGTCTGACGTTCAAAGTCGGGCGGTCCGTATGAATCTGAATTTGGAAGAGGCTGCCAATCCGGCGAAATTGAAGCGTTTTCAGGAAGTTCAGGGAGAATTGAGCGGAATTTTGACACAAATGACGCTGATTTCAGACCATTATCCGCTTTTGGCGGAAAGCTTGGATTATCAGCGTCTGACTACGCGCCTTGAAGAGGCGGAAAACCGGATTAATCAAGCAAGGAACAACTATATTCAGGCTGTCCGCACCTATAACGCTACGTTGAGGCGTTTCCCGCAAAGTATGACCGCGAAACTTTTCGGGCAGTATGTAAGGGCAAATTTCAGTATTGAGAATGAACGTGAAATTTCCAATGCGCAACGGGTGCAATTTTGATACGGTTTAGCAGCCAATGAATTTGAGTGGTACCCAAAAGGGTCGTCTGAAAAACGTATTTTCAGACGACCCTTTTGTCATTTTGCAACGGATTATTGCCCGGTAATCAAGATTGATATAGTTCGGTGATTTATCTGTTTGTTTTGTAAGATGAAAATTAAAGTGTAAAAAAGTTTAAATTATATTCGTATGTCAAAATAAATGATAATGCAATAAAACCTTGATGGGTAAGGATGGGAGGGAGATTTTCAATTGAATGAGAAATGAGCGGGATTGAGTAAAAACTAGCAATTCTTAAAAAACTATTGAAATATATGAATAATATTTTTATGGCGTATTGTATTTTCATTTGGTTAAAATAATCATGATATTGCGTCATGATGGAAATAACAGGGTTGGTTTCCAATGTAATATTGTTCATTATCATGGAAAAATAAATTTCCATTTATCCAAAATTTTTACCGTTAGCGACGAGAATGTAAGTTTTCTGCGAAATATCACTAAAATAACAATGTAGGCAGTTTGGCTGGTCTGTATTTTTGTCAAAAGGCCTATGCTTCTTAATTATATTCTGGGAGTGATTTATTATGACTTATCATTATGGCGGCTACTCATCCAAAGGCCACTTCAACGCATATTGCCCTCCGGTCAAACCGTACAATCCTTACTGCCCACCGAGCCATGGCGGTTTCGGTTACAAAGGCGGTTTCCATAACTACGGTTCTTCACACGGCTTCAAAATGCCTCACGGCAAATTCGGTCATGGCGCCTACTGCCCTCCGCCGAAACCTGCGTACAAATGCATCATCATCGATTTCAACTGCAACCCGGGTAAACCTTATTACCCTAAACCGGCTCCAAAACCGGTTCCTCCGAAGCATGTTGATCCTTACTGCCCACCGGTTGAGCCAAAACCACAACCTCAACCCCACCCCCACCCACAACCCCAACCTAAGCCGCAGCCACAACCTCAGCCGCAGCCTAAACCCCAACCGCAGCCTCAACCGCAGCCGCAACCTAAACCACAACCAAAACCGCAGCCTAAACCTAACGACAAAGACTGCAAAGATTGCGTTGATGACCAAAACCAACAAAATACTTACGGCCATGACGACAAAAATCCGGGTAACATCATCCATGTCGATGGTTCAACCAAAGATAAAGACGGTCTGACCAAAACCGTAGGTACTGATAAGAAAGATACCATTTACGGTACAGGCGGTGATGACGTTATCTACGGTGGCGACGGTGCTGACGTGATTTACGGTGGTGACGGTAACGACACTCTGCAAGGTGACAACAACGGTGACTCCCTGTACGGTCAAGGTGGTAAAGACTACCTGCAAGGCGGTGACGGCAATGACTACCTGAACGGTGGTGCTGACGCTGACATCATGCGCGGTGGCGACGGTAACGACGTTTACTTTGTTGACCACAAAGGTGACCAAGTTATCGAATACGGTAATGCTAATGGCGGTATCGATACCGTTCGCAGCGTAATCGACTACACCCTGACTGACAACGTTGAACACCTGTTCTTGCAAGGTTCCGGCAACATCAACGGTACCGGTAACGCTCTGAACAACGACATCAACGGCAACTCCGGCAACAACCACCTGTACGGCTTGGCAGGCGATGACTGCCTGGTGGGTAAAGACGGTAACGACTACCTCGACGGCGGCATCGGCAACGATGTCCTGATCGGCGGTACCGGCGACGATACCTACTTCTTCGATAAAGGTTACGGTCGCGACACCATCCAAGACGAAAGCGGTAACGATACCCTGCAATTCGGCAAAGGTATTTCTGCTTCCGACGTGTTGTTGAGCAAAACAGGCAACAGCCTGACTGTATCTGTCGGCGGCGGTGACACTGTTACCATTGACGACTGGTTCTCCGGTAACAACCATAAGATCGAAAACTTCAAGTTTGCCGATGGCAGCACTTACGAAGTAACCGGTCATGGCGATTACTACTCTCTGTCAGCTGTAAACAGCATCCAACAACAAACCCAAGTTCCTAGCATCTAATCTCTGATTAGCTATACTTAGGATTGATAAGGTCGTCTGAAAGCGTCTGCATTCGTGCAAAACGTTTTCAGACGACCTATTTTGTAAACAATCTGACCCAAAAATCCAAATTCGGATAAAATAACGGAATCCTATTTAAACCGAGTCAGCGAAGGGAGAAACCTGAAATGTCCGAAATCAGCTTGAAAAAGATTTACTCCGGAAAAGTGCGAGATTTATACGAAATCGACAGCAAACGCATGTTGATGGTCGCATCCGACCGATTGTCCGCATTTGACGTGATTTTAGACAATCCAATTCCGGGTAAAGGAGAAATTCTGACGCAGATTTCCAATTTCTGGTTTCAAAAACTGGCGCATATCATGCCCAATCATTTTACCGGCGATACGGTTTATGATGTGTTGCCTGAACGTGAAGCCAAAGCCATCGAGAAACGCGCGGTTGTCGCCAAGAAACTGACTCCTGTCAAAGTAGAGGCGATTGTGCGCGGTTATTTGGCGGGCAGCGGGTGGAAAGATTACCAAAAAAACGGTTCTGTCTGCGGCATCAAACTTCCCGAAGGGATGAAAGAAGCGCAGCAGCTTCCGGAAGTGATTTTTACCCCGTCCACCAAGGCTGCCGTCGGCGATCATGATGAAAACATCAGTTTTGAAGAATGCGAACGTATTATCGGTAAAGAGCTGGCAGCTGAAGTGCGCGCTAAAGCCATTCAGCTTTATACGGAAGCCGCAGAATATGCAAAATCACGCGGTATCATCATATGCGATACCAAATTTGAATTCGGGCTGGATGAAAACGGTACATTAACCCTGATGGATGAAGTACTGACGCCCGATTCCAGCCGCTTTTGGCCGGCTAACCAATATCAAGTCGGCACTAATCCGCCGTCTTTTGACAAGCAATTTGTTCGAGATTGGTTGGAGCAAAGCGGTTGGAACAAAAAAGCTCCGGCACCGGACGTCCCTAGCGATGTTATTCAGAAAACAGTTGATAAATATCGGGAAGCATTGAATTTATTGACGGAATAATATAGTGGATTAAATCTAAATCAGGACAAGGCGATGAAGCCGCAGACAGTACAGATAGTACGGAACCGATTCACTTGGTACTTCAGCACCTTAGAGAATCGTTCTCTTTGAGCTAAGGCGAGGCAACGCCGTACTGGTTTAAAGTTAATCCACTATATAAAGGCGGACTGGCTGTGGCAAATCAGGTCAGTCCGTTTTTATTTTCCGATTAAAGAATAAAATCATAAATTTACAAAAATCCTCTGTTCATCAACGGATAAAGCATTTATGATGTCCTCCATAGCATCTCACAATAACTGTACTATATTTTATTTGAAAAAATAAATGGTATAGATAGGGCATCCGGTTTATAGAACCGGGAATAATCCAAATAATAGAAAAAGAAAGGAAATAATGATGCAACATCGTAGACGATTGGCTATCTTTCAAGCCGCAAAACGTGCTTCGTTCACTGGAAAACCAGTTGCACCGACTACACCGAAAGCACGTTAAGGAATAATGCTGAAATTCCTCACAATATCTAAGACCGCCCGTTTCTCGGACGGTCTTTAGTTTTTTGTACTGTTTCAAATGCACCGCAATATAGTGGATTAAATTTAAATCAGGACAAGGCGATGAAGCCGTAGACAGTACAGATAGTACGGAACCGATTCACTTGGTGCTTCAGCACCTTAGAGAATCGTTCTCTTTGAGCTAAGGCGAGGCAACGCCGTACTGGTTTAAAGTTAATCAAAAAGGTCGTCTGAAAACCTTTAA
>NZ_AJMT01000114.1:0-4965 GCF_000260655.1 Neisseria sicca VK64 | reverse complement strand
ACGGTATCGTGTGAAACGACCGAAAGCACCTGCGAAGACAAGGCGCAACATTTCGCCAATACGGACAAATCATGCAAGATATTTGAGTCTTGAGGCATATCGATAGCAAAAGGTCGTCTGAAACCCAAATCTCAGAGCTTTCAGACGACCTCGTTTTTATCTGCAACCTGCCCCCTTACCCGCCTGGCGGGAGAGGGCCGGGGAGAGGGTGGTTCTACGGGTTGTACGAATTTGGTTTGACCTAAAGCCATAAAGCCACCCCCATCCTAACCTTCCCCCGCCAAACGGGGGAAGGGACAGGTTGCTGTTGCTGCAATGAGTAGCGTGGGCTTTGCCCGCGAGATAAATGCCGAAATGGATGCCCATTCGGCTGTTGTCTGATTTGAATTGTCAGATGGTAGATTTCGTGGGCAAAGCCCACGCTACTTGGATTATCTCAAGTCTGTTTTGATTGAATCAAAGGTCGTCTGAAAACTTAAAACCTGTTTTCAGACGACCTTTCTTTTTTGTCCACGCATCTGCGCAGGGCGGTTTACTGCTTTATTTCTTATCGCCTTTTTCCGGACGCACCCAGCCTTCGATGACGGTTTGGCGGGCGCGGGCGAGGGCGAGTTTGTTGTCTTCGACGTTTTTGGTAATCGTGCTGCCTGCGCCGGTTGTAACTTTGTTGCCGAGGGTGACGGGGGCGACTAAGACGCAGTTGGAGCCGATGCGGACTTCGTCGCCGATGACGGTTTTGTATTTGTTCACACCGTCGTAGTTGGCAATGATCGTGCCTGCGCCGAAGTTGGTTTTGCTGCCGACTTCGGCGTCGCCGATATAGGTGAGGTGGTTGGCTTTGGTGCCTTTGCCGATGGCGGCGTTTTTGATTTCGACGAAGTTGCCGACGTGTACGTCGT
The DNA here is from genome assembly GCF_000260655.1 of Neisseria sicca VK64. Classification (GTDB taxonomy): domain Bacteria; phylum Pseudomonadota; class Gammaproteobacteria; order Burkholderiales; family Neisseriaceae; genus Neisseria; species Neisseria sicca_B. The sequence goes on along the minus strand of NZ_AJMT01000114.1, from coordinate 4,066 downwards.
CTGAAAGGCGGGCTTGCGGACGCAGGCGGGCGTAGGGGCCGATTTGGTTGTTTTGTCCGACTTCGCAGTCTTCGAGGTGGGAGAAGGGGGCGATTTTGCTGTTTGCGCCGATTTTGGCGTTTTTGATGACGCAGTTTGCACCGATTTCGACGTTTTCGCCGATTTTGATGTCGCCTTCGAGGACGACGTTGACGTCAATTACGACGTCTTGTCCGTGTTTCAGACGACCCCTTAAGTCGAAGCGGGCGGGGTCGCGCAGGGTTACGCCTGCTTTGAGCAGGGCTTGCGCCTGTTCGGTTTGGAAGATGCGTTCGAGTTCGGCGAGCTGGAGTTTGTTGTTCACGCCGGCGGCGAGGTGGGAGGCGCGCACTTGGACGGGATGGACTTTGATGCCGTCGGCAACGGCTTTGGCGATGAGGTCGGTCAGGTAGTATTCGCCTTGGGCGTTGTTGCTGGAGAGGCTGTCCAGCCAGTTTTTGAGTTTGGCGTTGGGCAGGACGAGGATGCCTGTGTTGATCTCGCGGACGGCTTTTTGGGCGGCGTCGGCGTCTTTTTCTTCGACGATGGCGGTTACGCTGCCTTGGCTGTCGCGGATGATGCGGCCCAAGCCTGTCGGGTCGGCGGGAACGTCGGTCAACAGGCCGACTTCGCTGCCGGCGGCTTCGAGCAGGGTTTCGAGGGTGGCGGTGTCAATCAGGGGAACGTCGCCGTACAGCACCAGCGTGCGGCCTTCGGCGGCAAGGTGCGGCAGGGCGGTTTTGACGGCGTGGCCGGTGCCGAGCTGTTCGGTTTGTTCGACCCAGACGACGTCGCGTTTGACGGTGTCCAAAACTTGGTCTTTGCCGTGTCCGATGACGACGCAGATGTTTTGCGGATGAAGCGCGGCGGCGGTGTCGATAACGCGCTCGACCATGGGTTTGCCTCCGATGCGGTGCAGCACTTTGGGCATTTTGGAATACATGCGCGTGCCTTTGCCGGCGGCGAGGATGACGATGTTGAGGGGTGTGGCGGACATGATGGGCTTTCTCGAATGCAATGTTGATGAAGGGGGTATTTTGGGGTCGTCTGAACGGGGTTTTGGGGTTTCAGACGACCTTTTTATTTGGGTTCGGTGTGCGGACGTGGGGGTTATGGTTTGTTGGGTTTGGGGTTCCAGCGGTACGAGTCGGCATGGCTGCCGTGTTCCAAGCGGTCGAGTGTGGTCGGTTTCAGGGGCGTGCGCGCGGATGTGTCGGCGGGACGGCTGTCGAAGTCGTAGCGGTCTGTGGTGCAGCCGCTCAGGATGGCGGCGGTAACGAAAATCAGGGCGAGGGAACGCATGGTTTTCTCCTTGTGAAGAATGGTAGATATGGGACGAACGGGATGGCGGTTATGTTTGAGGTCGTCTGAAACGGAAAAAACGGTTTCAGACGACCTCTGCGGGCGGATTATTCCTCAGTTTGGGTTTCGGGCGCGGCTTGTCCGGTGCCTTGGGGTTTGTTCCATGTCGTGCCGCGTACGTTTTCTTGGTCGCCGTGCAGCGGTTTGAGGGTGCGGCGTTCGGGGCGGTATTGGTTGTAACGCATATCGCGGGAGTAGGTGCCGTCTTCGTAATAGATGCGCGTGCCTTTTTCGTATTTGGGGCGCAGGGAGGTGTGGCCGGATTCGTTTTGGTAGGTTTCCCAGGTACAGCCGGTCAGGGCGGCTGCGGCGGCGAAGATGAGGGCGGTGTATCGCATGATGGTTGTCCTTGTGGTCGGGCGGATTGGTGCCGTTGTTCAAACCCGATATTGTAAAGGTTTCAGACGAGTGCCGACAGTTTTTCGGCACATTCGGCGAGCGCCTGCATATCTTTTGCAACGGCGTCGGTAAAGGGCAGGGGATGGGCTTTACTGCCGAACCATATGGTTTTCATGCCCAGCTCTTTGGCTTGGTGCAGGTTGTCCGCGCTGTCGTCGATCATGATGCACTGTTCGGGTTGGGCGTCGAGCAGGCGGCAGACGGTCAGGTAGGCTTGCGGGTCGGGCTTGTAGCGCAGTCCGAAGTCGTCCGTGCCGAGGAGTGCGTCAAAACGGTTTGCCAAACCCAATGCCCCGATGATAGCGCGGACGTAAAACGAAGGGCCGTTGGAAAAAACGGCTTTGCGTCCTTTCAGACGACCTAAAACGCTTTCGGTTCCCTCCATGCCCTGCAATTTTGCCAAGATTTGCGCGATGGGATGGCTTTCGCGCAGAAATTCGCGGATGTCGATTTCGGGATGGTGGATTTGCAGGCCGGCAAGCGTTGCGCCGTACCGGTGCCAGTAGTCCTGACGCAGGTCGGACGCCGCTTCTTCGGAGAGCTTGAGGCGTTGTGCCATGTAGTCGGTCATGGCGCGGTTGATGATGTAAAAAATGCCGGCATCGGCGTTGTGCAGCGTGTTGTCGAGGTCAAAGAGCCAAACGGGGGAAAGGTTCATGTCGTGTGTTGGTGCGGATTTTGTTATGATGTTTCGTATTTTACCCGTACAAAGGTTAGAGAATGAAACTGAAATTATCCGCCCTCGCCCTCTTGCTGGCTTCGGCAAACTTATCCGCCCAGACCGAAGTGCGCCTTGCCGTGCACAAATCCTTCAGCCTGCCCCAATCCGTCCTCGCGCAGTTTGAAAAAGCCAACGACGCCAAAGTCTCCGTTATCAAGGCGGGCAGCGGCAATGAAATGCTCAACAAGCTGATTCTCAGCAAGGCCAACCCGATTGCCGACGCGGTGTACGGTTTGGACAACGCCAACATCGGCAAAGCCCGCGAAGCAGGCATACTGGCGGCGGCGCAGCCCAAATCCGCGCCCGTTTCAGCGGGGATGCCCGTCATCGCGGCAGTGAATTACGGCTACGTTACCCTCAACTACGACAAAAAATGGTTTGAACAGAAAAAACTGCCGCTGCCCAAAACCTTGCAGGACTTGACCCGCCCAGAATATAAAAACCTGCTGGTGACGCCCTCGCCCGCCACCTCCTCGCCCGGACTTGCCTTCCTGATGGCGAACATCGGCGGCATGGGCGAAGAGGGCGCGTTCAAATGGTGGGCGCAGATGCGTCAAAACGGCGTGAAAGTCGCCAAAGGCTGGAGTGAAGCCTATTACACCGACTTTACCCAAAACGGCGGCGCCTACCCGCTCGTCGTCAGCTACGCCGCCAGCCCCGCCGCCGAAGTCCACTACTCCAAAGGCAAATACAGCGTGCCGCCGACCGGCAACCTCTTCCTCAAAGGCGGCGTGTTCCGCCAAGTCGAAGGCGCGGCAGTCTTGAAAGGCGCGAAACAGCCCGAGCTGGCGGCGAAACTCGTACGGTGGCTGCAAAGCGGCGAAGTGCAAAAAGCCCTGCCGACCGAAATGTGGGTCTATCCTGCCGTGAAAAACACGCCGCTGCCCAAAGTGTTCGAGTTCGCCCAAGCCCCGAAACACACCGACTCGCCCAGCCGCAACGACATCGACACCAAACAGAAACAATGGGTCGGCCGCTGGACGAAGACCGTGTTAAGGTAAGCGGGAAGGTCGTCTGAAAACCCCAAAACGGTTTCAAACTGATCGAAACCACGTTTCAGACGACCCCTTACCGTTTCGTTTTGAATGAAGGAACCTCATGAAGAAGCCCCTACTCTACGCCTTCACGCTGACCGCACTTGGCGGCTGTTTCTACACCGAAACCCCTTACGGCCGCACCGCCGTCCTCGACCTGCCCGTCCATTCCCAAACCACCATCAACAAAACCGTTACTGTCAACGCCCCGCCGGGAACGACCGTCATCTATCAGGACAGCGAGCCGGTACACCGCTACGGCTATCCCTACCCACCTTACCCGCGCCCGTATCCCGCGCGTCGGATTTACCGGTATTGAAAAATGTCTGTGAAAGCGATTTATGAAAAACTGACCAAGCTGCCCACCATTATTGGTCTGGATAATGAAGCCCTGTTGATTGAGGAACTTCAAAAAAGCGAGATATAGTGGATTAAATTTAAACCAGTACGGCGTTGCCTCGCCTTGCCGTACTATCTGTACTGTCTGCGGCTTCGTCGCCTTGTCCTGATTTAAATTTAATCCACTATAGCA
>NZ_AJMT01000113.1:0-3675 GCF_000260655.1 Neisseria sicca VK64 | reverse complement strand
GGGCTTTGACGACATCTCTAGCGACACTATATACGCTGCCGAAATCATCAATCAATCCCACTTCTTTAGCCTCCGAACCGGTATAGATACGGCCGCTGAAAACATCAGAATACTGCTGATCTTTCAAACGCTTTCCGCGTCCGAGTTTAACCGATTTAATAAATTCCTTATGGATATCGGTCAGCATTTTTTCCCAAATCTGAGTTTGTGCGGGCGTTTCAGGAGAAAACGGATCGCCCATACCTTTATTGCTGCCCGCGATTTTCAGACGACGTTTGATACCGATTTTATCCATCAGCCCCGTCGCATCAAACCCCCCGCCAATCACACCGATACTGCCGACCACGCTGGACGGGTCCGCATAAATCTTATCGGCCGCCGCCGCAATGTAATAACAGCCCGATGCACACATATCTTCCGCCACCACATACACAGGAATGTCTTTATGCTCCGATTTCATACGGCGGATTTCGTTAAACGCAATATTGGAAACCACAGGCGATCCGCCCGGACTATTGGCGCGGATGATAATCGCTTTAGCATTGGGATTATTGTAAACCGCCTCCATACCGGTGCGCAGCATCTCAACCTGATCATCAAGTTCATTGCCGATTTCACCTTTCAAATCTATCACTGCCGTATGTTCCCCACTGCTTTGCACTGCATCGGTATCGTCTCCAAACAGTGACGCAATAAACATGAGAAATAAAATCACACCGATAACACGCCAAATATTGCGCCAAATACGTGCGCTACGCTGCTCTTTATAAGAAGCCAGCAATACTTCGCGCAATACTTCGCGCTCCCAAAACGAGCCGGAATGAGATGAGGGATTATTCCCCTCACGAGAATAAGGTTCCTGCATGATCGGTACTTTCATTGTTCAAATTTTGACATTCGGAACCACAATTCAGGTAGCTCCAACATTTTAGAGGATGTCTCCTATCCAATAACCCCGCATTCTACCGTCCTAAAAGATAAAATTTCAATCATCAGCAAATATTTGAACAAAGTTTTCATTTTATAACGAAATTTTTGGTTTCCTCATTAGAGGGAATCCAAAGAAAACAGCGTCAAAAAATGATATGGGATATTATGTGCAGCGATAAAAGCTTGAAGAATGATTTATGATAACTATTTTGAGTAATCGGACTATTCCTATCATAATGCTGCTTTGTTCCGAAAAACGTACCGATACCGTCGATGTAAACATTATAGTGGATTAAATTTAAACCAGTACGGCGTTGCCTCGCCTTGCCGTACTATCTGTACTGTCTGCGGCTTCGTCGCCTTGTCCTGATTTAAATTTAATCCACTATAAAAGCGCAGACGCCTATTCCGGAAAACGCTTTTTTCAAAACATCCGTAGGAGTGTAGCAAGCGTAGATTGGGGCGGAAATCCAACATCTATCAAGGTCGTCTGAAAGTTTTCAGACGACCTCTTTGCCAATAGCAGTCGTCCTGTTCAATTGTTCATATGGTTTTGATACACCGCCATCACAAACCTGCCGACCACATTCTCTAGGTAAAGAATTGATTGTTCGATAACGGAGAAAAGGCTAAAAGCACAAAGAAACTATGAAAATGCCAAAAAAACGTCGGAAAAATGCAGAAAACAGATGCAGACGATATTAAATAACTTGTCTATTTAAAGGACTAAAATGACCAATCAAGTTAAATATAATCGCAATAAAGACCGCCAGGGATTGTTTAAAGAAGATTTTTTTAAAACCAGTTATTCTGAAAATCTACAACTACTGCAAGAGTGGATAGAAGAAAGTAAGAGTGACTCAACTATTCCTTCAGATGCACTGCCTCAACAACTTTATCTAACAATGCTTACCGAATACACCGTAGGATTTCCGATAGAAGAAATCAAGAAGCGTATGAATCAAATAGTTTATTACTGTAAGCAATGCCTGGATATACACAGGCAATACGGGCAAAAGGAAGACATCATGTTTATTTGGGGGCCGGAGGAGTGGGCGGGAGAAGAGCAACCCAACCTTATCGGACTTTGCCTATTGTTCGAACGAATGGATTGGCTGGAAACCATTAAAGACAGCCTCAATCCCTATAACGATGACGAAATGTATTACGATCCATCATTCAGGGCTTTGATAAATATGGCACTACCCACGAAATTTGATCCCGGCGCCAAATTTGCCAAAGGCGGACACAACTTCCGCAAACCCCTGCTGCAAGCCATCATGGCAGAAAGCAAGGAAGAATCCCTGAAATATCTCAACGCTTACCTCTCCGGCTGGTACGAAGGCAACCGAAAAATCGGTAATCTCCTGATTGATACACATTTGAACCAAGATCCCGAATATGGGGGCTATATCGGCTACTGGAGCTTTGAATCCGCCGCAGTCGCCTATTTAAAAGACTTGGACGACACCTCCCTGCGGCAGTATCTGTACTATCCTAAAGATATGGTGGATTGGGCACGGGAGCAGAAGCTTAAGCACGAGTAGGAGTAATACGGCAAGGGTGGATTGATATGAAGAAAATCGTTTTATTATTCTTTATTTATAGTAGTTTCGCTATGGCAGAACAAAATATTTTTCCTGTTCATGAAGTGCAAAATTTGTTGGGTTATGGGCAGCTAGAGTTTTTAAAGCCAAATAAAAAAAATATTTTTATGCGCTATACAATGAAAAATAAAGGAATAAAAACATATTCCTTACAAGATGGCTGTTATCAAAAAGATAAAGTAGATAATTGTGTATCTGAAATGGTTTATCTGGAATCTTCGCCTGATGGCAAGTATTCGATATTTATGCATATAGAAGGAGGCATGGTAGAGGATTTGGAAGAAAATTCTTCGCATTACCATGAAACTAATAATATTTTGATTTTAAATCATAAAAGCGGGTGTTTGGTTATGGCGCCTTCTAAATACTACGTTAATTGGAAAGGAAAACATACCTTAAGTGATGGGGATGGAGATAGAGATATTGATTTAAATAAATATTTTAGAGGAATACCTATATTTTATAGAAATAATAAATTGGATGCGGAAAATTATTATGGCGTAGATAATGTAAATAGTTGCCGTAAATTTCAATTGTAAAAATTACCTTCTTATTGGTGCTATCCAGCAAGCGTAGATTGAATTGGAAGTCTGTTATTGAGGTCGTCTGAAAAATTGAGGATTTTTATTTTCAGACGACCCTTCATCAAGTGGATACAGATTCAAGAGATAAACCAACCCGTAGCGTAGGCTTCGCCCACGACCTTCCGCCCGAACATCCGAATCCAATCATCCTTGTTTATTCGTGGGTAGAACCCACGCTACGGGCGGCTGGCTCTCCCGTCTGCGGAGAGAGCAGCTCTACGGTTTGCACGAATTTGATTTTACCTAGAACCATAAAGCCACCCCCATCCTAACCTTCCCCCGCCGGACGGGGGAAGGAACAAGTTGCCGTTGCAGCAAATCGTAGCGTGGGCTTCGCCCACGACCTTCTGCCCAAACATCCGAATCAAATCATCTCTGTTCATTCGTGGGTAGAACTCACGCTACGGGCGGCTGGCTCTCCCGTCTGGCTGGAGAGAGCAGCCCTACGGTTTGCACGAATTTGATTTTACCTAAAACCATAAAGCCACCCCCATCCTAACCTTCCCCCGTCGGACGGGGGAAGGAACAAGTTGCCGTTGCAGCAAATCGTAGCG
>NZ_AJMT01000112.1:0-4276 GCF_000260655.1 Neisseria sicca VK64 | reverse complement strand
AATCCCGATTCCGGTTTTCAGACGACCTTTTGCTATAAATTACCTGATTCAGCCAACCTCCCATAAAAATTATTACTATAATTTATTTCAAATAAAAATAATAATATAATAATTATAAAATAATTCAAGAATAATTTTTATTGTATTAAAAATGCAAACATAGCATAATAATCATTATCAAAAAGGATATTCTCCTCCTGATATTTTATTTAATTCTAAAAACAAAAGGATATAATTATGTCCAACAGCTATATCGACCGCCGCACAGAAATATATAACCAACGAAATCAAAATAAGATTACGTTGAGTTTACGTTTATCCATTAAAGATGATTTGATTTTGCAAGAGCTTGCCGATGCTTGGGAAACAACCCGCCAAGACATCATTAATGATTTAATTCAAGAATTCATTATTCAAGACTGGGAGAACAAACGAATGATTGACAAACAAAAAGACGAAGAATTTGATAATTCAACTACAACACGATATTTCTTATTAAATACTAATAGTGCCAACGACTTGGAAGACCATAATTTCATGATGACAAACCAAGTAGCTGCTGCATTTGAAGATGGCTACAAAGAAAAAATCTGTCGGATTAAAAAAGGAGACTATGTATTCCTATACGCCTCCGGACAAGGAATTGTTGCATATGGTCAAGCAACAGGAATCGTAGAGAAAACCCATCATTATGGTGTTGATAATAAAACATTTTTTCAGAAACTAGAACATTTTGTCGATTTAAGTCAAAATCCAATCAAAGCAAGACAGGTTAAATCCATTTTGGGACGTTCTTTTCCTTTTGCCCAAACATTATCTCAGATTACTGATGGGGAAAAACTTTTGGAGAATCTCAAATAAGACAAAGTAAGGCTACAAGTATCCTGTAAAACGGCAGTTAAATTTCAAAAGGTCGTCTGAAATCCCGATTCCGGTTTTCAGACGACCTTTTGCTATAATACCCGCCAGTTTGAAAACGGAAGAAACCCATGTCCCGAATCGCCGCCCTGCCCGACCACCTCGTCAACCAAATCGCCGCCGGTGAAGTGGTCGAACGCCCCGCCAACGCCCTCAAAGAAATCGTCGAAAACAGCATAGACGCAGGCGCGACGGCGATTGAAGTCGAGTTGGCGGGCGGCGGCATCCGCCTCATCCGCGTCAGCGACAACGGCGGCGGCATCCACCCCGACGACATCGAACTCGCGCTCCACCGCCACGCCACCAGCAAAATCAAAACCTTAAACGATTTGGAACACGTCGCCAGCATGGGTTTTCGCGGCGAAGGCTTGGCAAGCATCGCCTCCGTCAGCCGCCTGACCCTGACCAGCCGCCAAGACGGCAGCGCACACGCAACCCAAGTCAAAGCCGAAGACGGCAAACTCAGCAGCCCCACCGCCGCCGCCCACCCCGTCGGCACCACCATCGAAGCCGCCGAACTCTTCTTCAACACCCCCGCGCGGCGCAAGTTCCTCAAATCCGAAAACACCGAATACGCCCACTGCGCCACCATGCTCGAACGCCTCGCACTGGCGCATCCGCACATCGCCTTCTCGCTCAAACGCGACGGCAAACAAGTGTTCAAACTCCCCGCCCAAAGCCTGCACGAACGCATAGCCGCCATCGTCGGCGAAGACTTTCAGGCGGCATCCTTAGAAATCGACAGCGGCAACGGCGCGCTGCGGCTCTACGGCGCCATCGCCAAACCCACCTTCGCAAAGGGTAAAACCGACAAACAATACTGCTTCGTCAACCACCGCTTCGTGCGCGACAAAGTCATGCTCCACGCCGTCAAACAGGCATACCGCGACGTATTGCACAACGCCCTCACCCCCGCCTTCGTCCTCTTCCTCGACCTGCCGCCCGAAGCCGTGGATGTTAACGTCCACCCCACCAAAACCGAAATCCGCTTCCGCGACAGCCAGCAGGTGCACCAACTCGTTTTCCACACCCTCAACAAAGCCCTCGCCGACACCCGCGCCGACTTGACCGAAAGCGTCGGCAACGCAGGCGAAGTGTTGCACGAAATCACAGGCATCCGTCCCGCGGCAACGTCGTCTGAAAACGAGCCTAGCGGGTTTCACCCAAACCCGACCGCGTCGTCTGAAAACATTTTCGCCGCCGCACCAAGCGCACACGCTTCCGAACCGCGCAGCACCTTCGGTTCCGGCAAAACCGCCCCCATGCCCTATCAGGCAGCACGCGCACCGCAGCAACGCAGCCTGTCCCTGCGCGAAAGCCGAGCCGCACTCAACACCTACGCCGAACTCTTCAAAAACACCGCAGCCGATGAAGCCGATATCGAGCTGGCACAATTCGAACAAGCCCGCTTCGGCACCACATCCGCCACGTCGTCTGAAAACCCCGCACGCAGCTTTTCAGACGACCCCAAACCCGAACTGCCGCCGCTCGGCTTCGCCATCGCCCAATTATTAGGCATCTACATCCTCGCCCAAGCCGAAGACAGCCTGCTGCTCATCGACATGCACGCCGCCGCCGAACGCGTCAACTACGAAAAAATGAAACGCCAGCGGCAGGAACACGGCAACCTGCAAAGCCAACGCCTGCTCATCCCCGTTACCTTCGCCGCGTCCCACGAAGAATGCGCCACCCTCGCCGACCACGCCGACACACTGGCAGGCTTCGGGCTGGAACTGTCCGACATGGGCGGCAACACCCTCGCCGTCCGCGCCGTCCCCGCCATGCTCGGCAAAGCCGACGTCGTCTCGCTCGCCAAAGACGTATTGGGCGAACTCGCCCAAGTCGGCAGCAGCCAAACCATCGAAGAACACGAAAACCACATCCTCGCCACCATGTCCTGCCACGGTTCCGTCCGCGCCGGCCGCCAGCTCACCCTGCCCGAAATGAACGCCCTCCTGCGCGACATGGAAAACACCCCGCGCAGCAACCAATGCAACCACGGCCGCCCGACCTGGGTGAAACTGACGCTGAAAGAACTGGACGCACTGTTCTTACGCGGACAATAATGAAATATGGCCGAAAGACATAAAGCTACCTGAAAAACCACCGATACGGATTTTCAGACAGCCTGTTTATAAAAAATTCGATTATGAACAAAACCGCCCTTTGCATCCCCCTCATCTTGTTCACGCTGCCCGTTTATGCGGAAAAAACAAGCTATAACAAACCTGAATACTGGCGACTAATCCACTCCGACCCCGCCCAAGGAAAATCCATATACGGCAACACACTCGTCCGTTCACTTTCTCCGGGAAATTCGATAATAGAAATACGTTACGAAAAACCTAAGCCGATTATTCCGAACGAAACTATAAACGGCAGAAGTCGAATCATTGGCAAGGATTACGTCAAAACCCGTTTCAAATTCCAAATCGACTGCAAAAACAAAGAAATCTCATATGAAGAGAGCGCATTTTTTGACAGCAAGGATAAACTCAGTGCATACGAAATCTTGCCGGTAGAAGAGTTAAAATGGCATAAAATAAAAATCGGTTCGACTGCCGAAAAATTCTACCGCTTTACTTGCGAATTCTGAGGAGGGATATGATATTAAGGAATACAAAAGGCCGTCTGAAAATTCTTTCAGACGGCCTGTTAACTTTAATCCGCTCAATACTCAATCCTGTCCCAGCAAGCGTAGGTTGGGTCAAGACCCAACAAAGGCTCTAATCTTTCTGTAATGTTCAATTTTCAATCTAACCTACTACCAACAATGGGAATATTTTAAATGAATTGTTTAGATTTATTGGCATATATCGAAAAAAGGCCGCTTATGTATTTAAGCGAAAAAAATATAAAGATTTTAGAAAGTTTTATAACAGGATATTATCTATGTGAAGGACTCAATGATATACCTAGTCAAAAAGATGATATTTTTAGAGAAAAATTTTATTACTGGCTAATTGAGCAGTTTGATTTTCTTCAAACCACCCATACATGGCGTGGTCTGATTGAACAGATTGCCAAATTTGAAAATCGGGATGAGTTTGACTGTTTCTTTGATTACTTGAGACTGTTCAAAGAAAATTATGGGATTATTTCAACAGAACTTGAGCTAACGTAAACTCTACCTACCACTCAAAAATTACTTTCATCATTAATTTATATATAGTCAATTAAAATCAAAATAGGACAGTAACGCATCGTCAAATCGGGCGTAATCAGACAATACGGTTCGCAGATACCGCTTAATATTCGCCCACACCTTCTCAATCGGGTTGAGCTCAGGTGAATAAGGTGCAAGAGGCAATACCTTATGTCCCCATTTTTCCGCCATTTTCCGTAAGACACCCATACG
>NZ_AJMT01000111.1:0-6112 GCF_000260655.1 Neisseria sicca VK64 | reverse complement strand
TTATCAAGCAGACTGTATCGGGATGATACGGTTTTGATTGCGTTTTGCACCGCCTTCGCAATAATTGACTTTGACGTATTCTTCGACAATCTCTAAGAATTCGGCTGCGATGTTGTCGCCTTTTAAAGTCACTTTGCGTTCTCCGTCAACATAAACCGGGGCAACAGGGGTTTCGCCGGTTCCGGGCAGGCTGATGCCGATGTCTGCCAGTTTGCTTTCGCCCGGTCCGTTAACGACGCAGCCCATGACGGCAACGTTTAAAGATTCTACACCGGGGTAAAGGGTGCGCCATACGGTCATTTTTTGGCGAAGGTAATTTTGTACATCTTGGGCAAGCTCTTGGAAGACTGTGCTGGTGGTGCGTCCGCAGCCCGGGCAGGCGGTAACCATGGGGGTAAACGAGCGCAGTCCCATGGTTTGTAGAATTTCTTGGCCGACGATGACTTCCTGCGTGCGCGAACTGCCGGGTTCGGGAGTCAGGGAAATGCGGATGGTGTCGCCGATGCCTTCTTGAAGCAGTACGGCCAAGGAGGCAGTCGAAGCGACAATGCCTTTGCTGCCCATACCTGCTTCCGTCAAGCCTAAGTGGAGCGGATATTGGCAGCGGCTGCCCAACTCGCGGTAAACCTGAATCAAATCTTGAACGGAGCTGACCTTGCACGACAAGATGATTTTGTTTTCAGGCAAACCTAATCGGACGGCTTTTTCAGCAGATTCCAACGCCGAAATAATCAAGGCTTCTTTCATGATTTCTTCGGGAGGTTTGGGCGATGAGGACGCCAGATTGGCATCCATCATGCGCTTGGCGAGGCTTTGGTCAAGCGAACCCCAGTTGACGCCGATACGGACGGCTTTGTCGTTTTCGGCGGCAGTCCGAATCATATAGGCAAATTTTTCATCGCCTTTTGCGCCTTTGCCGACATTGCCGGGGTTGATGCGGTATTTGGACAAGGCTTTGCCGCACTCGGGAAATTCCGCCAACAGACGTTCGCCATTGAAATGGAAGTCGCCAATCAGCGGGGTGGTGTAACCCATGTCGTCCAAACGTTGGCGGATTTCGGCAACTTTGGAGGCGGCTTCTGGGCTGTTGACGGTAATGCGCACCATTTCTGAGCCTGCATCGCTCAATTCTTTGACTTGCAGGGCGGTTGCTTTAGCATCTGCGGTGTCAGTATTGGTCATCGATTGTACGACAACGGGTGCATCCGAACCGACGGTGAGATGATCGATTTGTACTTGATGGGTTTGACGGCGTTTGGGTGTGTTCATCTTTATTTTTTTCCTGCTACAAAGGAAGCTGATTTTTCACCGGCAACCCGGTATTCTGCCAGATTGATGGTTGTCCCGCCGTAATTGGCTTGTGCGCCTGTGGCAATACCGATCCAGACATTGTAGGGCGCACCGCCTTTAAAACGCCTTTCGCTTCCTGCGGGAATGATCCGGCTGAAAATCATGGTACCTTTCTTGTCGGTGATAATCAGATTGCTTCGGTATTGGACTTTAATCCAAAGCTCGTCTGAATCGACTTTGACTTCAGGTGCGGATGCCGCTGCTTCGGATGCGGCGACACTTGAAGCTGCTTTTTCGGCATTGGATATTTCTTGTTTGCCGTTTTCTACCATATTGGAAACGGCAACATTTTCTTTTTTCAAATCCGGCGTCTGCATACTGTTGCGTACTGCATCGCTGTTTTGCGCGACTTGTTGTTCGTTTTCATGATTGGACTTGCTTTGCCAAACATAAATACCGCCGCCAAGCAGGATGAGCGCCGCCATGCCCAAAACCCATTTGGGGAAACCGACTTTTTCACCATCTTGGTAGTTCAAGCCGGCATTTTTTTTGCGATCAACCAGATAGACATGGTCTTCTTCCGGTGCGGAAATGGCTTTCAGACGACCTGTAATGGTTGCTTCATCGATTTTCAATAGGCGGGCATAAGAACGCAGATAGCCCATAACGAAGACCAATCCTGAAAAGAAAGAATAGTCTCCTTTTTCAAGTGCTTCAATTTGTTCGGCAGACAGTTTCAACCGTCGTGCTACTTCGTCAATATCCCAACCTGATTTGTGTCTGAGTTGTCCCAGCTCATCACCCAATGATTTGGCAGCTTGAATGTCGTATTCGTTTTTCTTTTGATTTTCCATGTAGTTACTTACCTGTGGTTACTGCCTGTAATTGTTCCGAGTAGGGGAAGTTTGCCCTTAACTGGGCTTCGTATTCGTAGGCTGCCTGGCTATTACCCAAAGCGGTCGCCAATTTCCAACCCAGCAGCAAATCATCTGCCTGCAAGACATCGACTTTGCTTTGGTATTGGCGGAAATAATAGTCCGCTTCGTTTAAATTGCCTGCCAGCATTTTGGTTCTTGCCAATTCTTTAAACGCAGGCGGGAATTGAGGTTGCGCAGCCAAAGAGCGTTCGAGATAAGCTTCTGCCAGCGAATATTGTCCCATCTTCGCGCTGCAAATGCCCTTGTTGAGGTTGGCGATAAACGGAGAAGGATAAGTCGGATCGGCCAGGGCTTTGTCAAAATAACTGATGGACTGGGCAGGATTATTCATCTCGCTGCACAAGAACCAGCCGTAGTTATTGTTGATTTCCGCATTGTCAGGTTTCAAGGATAGGGCTTTTTGGAAGCTTTCCTGCGCCTTTTCGCGCACTTTGAGATATTGATAGATTTGCGCGCGAACCAGCCATGCATCTTCATTGCTGCTGTCTGCTTTCAATGCCTCTTCAATGCTTACCGTTGCTTGACGGTAATCGCCCCCGCGCATGTATTCGATAGCCAACTGGGTTTTGATATTGGCGACCTGTGTCGCACGTTCCGCTCTGCTTGGACCTTTCGGGCCGGCGCATGCGCCCAAAACCAAAGTTAAAATAATGGGTTGCCAAATGTTCAGTTTCATAATCAGCTCTGTTGTTCAACCAAAATCTGCTGCCATTTTTGTTGGCGGCGTGTTTTATCTTGTACTTGTCCTGCCAATTGACCGCAAGCTGCGTCAATATCGTCGCCACGCGTTTTGCGGACGGTTACCACGAATCCTGCCTGCTGCAAAATATCGCGGAAAACGCGGATATTTTCATTGGTAGATCGTTCGTAGCCGGAATTGGGGAAAGGATTGAACGGAATCAGATTGAATTTGCACGGTACGTCTTTTACCAGCTCAATCAGTTCGCGCGCATGTTGCGCTTTATCATTGATTCCGTCCAACATAACGTATTCAAAAGTAATGAAATCTCTTGGTGCTTTGACCAAATAGCGTTGGCATGCCGCCATCAACTCTTTCAACGGATATTTTTTATTCAGCGGAACGATTTGATCGCGCACTTCGTCGTTGGAAGCATGAAGGGATACTGCCAGCGCAACAGGCATCGCATCGCGCAGCCTGTCCATTTGCGGCACCATGCCTGATGTGGAAACGGTAACGCGGCGGCGGCTTAGGCCGTAGCCATGATCGTCCAGCATGATGCTCAGCGCAGTAACGACATTATCAAAGTTCGCCATCGGCTCGCCCATGCCCATCATGACTACATTGGAAATCACACGTTCGTTTTTCGGCGTAACGCCCATTGCTTTATTTGCCCACCACAGTTGCCCAATGATTTCGGCAGCGGTCAGATTACGGTTGAAACCTTGGCGGCCGGTAGAACAGAAGGTGCATTCCAATGCGCAGCCGACTTGAGAGGAAATACACAACGTACCGCGTTCTGCTTCGGGAATAAATACCGTTTCCACGCCGTTGCCCGTTCCTACATCCAGCAGCCATTTGCGCGTACCGTCGGTGGATTCTTGCGCCATCATCAGTTTGGGCACATCCACGCTTGCCTGTTCGTTGAGTTTCAGGCGCAGAGATTTTGCCAAATCGGTCATTTCATTGAAACTTTGCGCACCGGCTTGGTGGATCCAGCGCATGACTTGTTTGGCGCGAAACGGTTTTTCACCCATCTCGGCAAAATGATGGGTCAGTCCGTTTAAATCGTAATTCAGCAGATTGGTTTTCATGTGGTTTATTTCTTGGTAAAGCTTTTAAATAAAGGCTGCCGTTGGTTATAAGTCTTGTGAATCTGATGGAGAAGGGAGCTTCGCAACAGTCTGGAAAATTTCCCCAATCTTTTTTAGCAAACAGCTTTTATTTCCAAGCTCCTTCTATCATATTTTCAGACGACCCCCATTTGAGAAAGGTCGTCTGAAAACAGATTGAGACAAACAATATCGACAAAACCGTCCAAACGTCCGAACCGGTCGGACGTTCGAACGGCATCTATCGTTAACGCGGGCAGATTTCGCTTTGGCTGAAGAAGTAGGCAATCTCGATTGCTGCGTTTTCCAGACTGTCAGAGCCATGTACGGCGTTTACGCTGAGAGATTCGGCAAAATCGGCACGTATCGTACCGGGAGCGGCTTCCGCAGGATTGGTCGCGCCCATCAGTTCACGGTTTTTTGCAACGGCATTTTCACCTTCCAACACCTGAATCATGACAGGACCGCTGGTCATAAAGGCAACCAAACTGTCGTAAAAAGGACGCTCTTTATGGACAGCATAAAACTCTTGGGCTTCGCGTACGCTGAGATGCTTCATTTTGGCTGCGACAATACGCAGTCCGTTTTCTTCAAAACGGCTGTAAATTTTGCCGATTACATTTTTACCTACAGCATCGGGTTTAACGATGGAGATCGTGCGCTCAATAGCCATATTATGTCCTTGTTTTTATTGCATTGTACAATAGTCTGAGGTTGGGGAAAATGAACTGCTATTTTATCAAATTTCAGTATACTTTGGGAAAAGCCGCTCTTTTTTCTTCTCCTGAATCTTATTTTTTCAACGTCAGATGCGGTTGCTCCAAATAAACTTCCGATTGCATTTCCACCATACGGCTGGCGGTACGGGTAAATTCTTCGGCGAAATCGCCTTCGACATAAATATCGTTTACGCCTACCGCGCTGGTGGCACAGAGTTTTACTCGGAAATCGTACAATACGTCAATCAGCCAAGTAAGGCGGCGCGCTTCGGCTTTTTCCTGCGGCGTCAGGCGTTCCAATCCTGATACGAACACCATTTCATAATGTTCGGCCAAATAGAGGTAATCGGCTTGCGAACGCGGACCAAAGCATAAAGCGCGGAAATCGAACCAAATGGCGCGGTCGGAGTGGGCTTTATGTGGAATTTCACGCCCGTGTATTACGCTGACACCGGGATTCAGTTCGGAAATTCCCGCCATTTCTTTAAATAAAGTAGCCAATTTCTGCTCGTTTTCTTCATTGTTAGGAACGAAGAAAATCTCGGCAGGACGTAAAGTGCGCAGGCGGTAGTCTTCTCCGCCGTCAACATTTAAAACGGTCAGGCTGGATTCAATCAGCGCAATCGTCGGCAGAAAGCTGCTTCTGTTTTGACCTTGGGGATAAAGCTCGGACGGGGCATAGTTGGAAGTTGCCACCAAAACCACACCTTCGCTCAACAAGTTTTCCAGCAGGCGACCCAAAATCATCGCATCTGCAATATCGCTGACGTGAAATTCGTCAAAACATAATACGCGGGTCTCTTTGGCAATCTCAGCAGCAACTGCTTTTAAAGGGTTGGCTTCACTTTTCAAGTCTTTCAAACGCTTATGGATTTCCGCCATAAAGGCATGAAAGTGGACACGGCGTTTGCGGCGGTATGGCAAACAGCCGAAAAAAGCATCCATCAAGAAACTTTTACCACGACCCACGCCGCCGTAAAAATACAGACCTTTCGGTACTTGGGGAGAGCGCAGGCTGCGCCCTAGGAAACGATTGCGTTTGCGTTTGAACATCATTAGTTCCGTCCACAAACGATCCAAATATTCAATCGCCCGCGCCTGTGCTTCATCGCGGATGAAATTCGGTTGTTCAGCTGCCGCCTGATACCAAGTCAGCGGGCTGTGGTTTTCAAACGGAGGGGCGACAAACAGTTGACCTCTATCACTCATATCTGACCTTTATTATGTTTTTGGGTTTGACAATTATAGTGGATTAACTTTAAACCAGTACGACGTTGCCTCGCCTTAGCTCAAAGAGAACGATTCTCTAAGGTGCTGAAGCACCAAGTGAATCGGTTCCGTACTATCTGTACTGTCTGCGGCTTCGGCGCCTTG
>NZ_AJMT01000110.1:0-5072 GCF_000260655.1 Neisseria sicca VK64 | reverse complement strand
AATTGATGTGTTGTGTTCGTCCCGGCGTTTTGGAAACGTAAGCGAGCCGGACATGGTTGGTCAGGGTATTGATCGCGCTGGATTTACCTGCGTTGCTTCGTCCGACAAATGCGATTTCTGCGGGAGTGTCGGGCAGGTCTTTGAGATGGTTGACGGTGGTGAAGAATTTGGCGTTCTGAAATAGGTTCATCCGTATTTCCTTGTTCCCTGAGACGGAGTGGCGGAATTTGCCGTGTCCATGTTGCGAAACATGGTAGTAATTTAATGTAAATCTAGTATAGAATAGCACGTTTATAGAATTATCGGTTTTTATCGGGTAAAATTTATCCGGCGTTTTGAGTATAAAAAAGGCATTGTCGCGGTATGCAATGCTGTAATCAGGAGCACTCCATGAAACGATTGACTTTAGCGGCCTTGGTTTTGGCTGCCGGCGCGGCTGTCGCTGCCCCGAAAGCGGATATTGCAAAAGGCAAAGAAGTGGCTACTACCATTTGTGCGGCATGTCATGCGGCGGACGGCAACAGCGGCATCGCCATGTATCCAAAGCTCGCCGCGCAACACAGTGCCTATATCTACCGTCAAACCTTGGACATTAAAGAAGGCAAACGTACAAACGGTTCCGCCGCCGTGATGAAACCTATGGTGATGAACCTGTCCGAACAAGACATTCTGAATGTATCCGCATTCTATGCCAAACAACAGGCCAAATCCGGCGAGGCTAACCCGAAACAAAATGATCCTGTTTTGGGCGGCAAAATCTACCGAGGCGGTTTGGTGGATAAAAAAGTTCCTGCCTGTATGTCCTGCCACGGCCCCAGCGGCGCGGGTATTCCGGGCGGCGGTACCGAAATCGGCGCATATCCGCGCTTAGGCGGCCAACATATGTCTTATGTGGTCGATCAAATGAAGGCTTATAAATCCGGACAACGCAAAAACGCGATTATGGAAGATATTGCCAAACGCCTGACCGAAGAAGAGTTGAATGCGGTTTCCAACTTCATCCAAGGTCTGCATTGATTCCTATCAATCCGTCTGTTTGCGGATGATGTGAATATCAAGGTCGTCTGAAAACGCTTGCCCTTGGGCGGTTGTTTTCAGACGACCTTGTGCGATGGTATGCCGCCGCTTTTGAGGCAATAAGTATTTTCAAATGGCAGCCTTTGGCTTTTTGCCCCATCATGTCTATTTTTCGTGCCGTTCGATAATCGGGTCTCTTCCGAATCCCGACCATCCCCGTATTCTTTATCAAATCAAACCGCTATGAGCAAATCCCCTTCATCCGTCCCCCTTATCCACAAACCTTGGTTCGCTTTTTTAAGCTCCATGCGTTTTGCCGTTGCCCTGCTCAGCCTTTTGGGCGTCGCTTCGGTTATCGGGACGGTGTTGCAGCAAAACCAGCCGCAGGTCAATTATGTCGTGAAATTCGGTCCGTTTTGGTCGCAGATTTTCAACTTTTTAGGCTTGTACGATGTTTATGCGTCCGCTTGGTTTGTGGTCATCATGATGTTTTTGGTGATATCGACCAGCTTGTGCCTGATTCGCAATGTTCCGCCTTTCCTTCGTGAAATCAAATCATTCCGTGAAAACGCCAAAGAAAAATCATTGGCGGCGATGCGTCATTCGACCGTTTTGGAAGGCAAGATGTCGTCTGAAATCGCCCAGCGTTATCTCGAAGTACAAGGCTTCAGCTGCAAAACCGTAACGCGCGAAGACGGATCGGTTTTGGTTGCCGCCAAAAAAGGGGCGATGAACAAGTGGGGCTATATTTTTGCCCATACTGCGCTGATTGTGATTTGCTTGGGCGGCTTGATAGACAGCAACCTCCTGCTGAAAATCGGTATGCTGACCGGACGCGTCGTACCGGACAATCATTCCGTCTATGCCAAAGACTTCAAACCAGAAAGCATTTTGGGTACGTCGAACCTGTCGTTCCGCGGCAATGTGAACATTACCGAAGGGCAAAGCGCGGACGTGGTCTTCCTCAACGCTGACAACGGAATGTTGGTTCAGGATTTGCCGTTTGATGTGAAGCTGAAGAAGTTCCACATCGACTTTTACAATACCGGTATGCCGCGTGATTTTGCCAGCGATTTGGAAATTACCGACAAGGAAAGCGGCAAAAAATCCGAACACACCATCCGCGTCAACCATCCGCTGACGCTGCACGGCATCACCATCTATCAAGCGAGCTTTGCCGACGGCGGCTCCGATTTGAAGTTCAAAGCCTGGAATTTGGGCAACCCAAGCCGCGAGCCGGTTACGCTCAGGGCAACGTCTATGCGCGACTTCCCGCTCGACATCGGCAATACGTCCTACAAGCTGGAGTTTGACCAATTCACGTCCATGAACGTAGAAGACATGGGTAAGTCGTCTGAAAAAGAGCAAACCCTGCAATCAGCGATTAACGACGTGCGCGCCGTGTCCCAAGAGAACAAAAAATACACCAACATCGGTCCGTCCGTTGTTTACCGAATCCGCGACAAAGCGGGGCAGGCTGTCGAATATAAAAACTACATGCTGCCCGTCAAGCAGGAACAGGATTACTTCTTCATTACTGGCACGCGCACAGGTCTGGAACAGCAATACCGTTGGCTGCGCATTCCTGCCGATAGAACCTCCAAACCCGATACCTTCATGGCGATGCGCGAACTCTTGAAAGACGAAGCCGCACGCAAAACAGTCATCCGCAACGCAACCTTAAACGCGCCCGAAAACATCCGCGAGCAATTTACCCTTGCCGCCGAAAACACCTTGGGCATTTTTGCGAAAGGCGGCTATTTGGCGTTGGACGAATTTATTACTAAAAACATCCCCAAAGAGCAACAGGAAAAAATGCAGGGATATTTTTACGAAATGCTGTTCGGCGTTATGAATGCCGTATTGGAAGAAACCATCCAAAAATACAAGCTGACCGAGTGGCCTCAAGACGAAGCGCGCAACCGCTTCCTGCTGCACAGTATGGACGCCTACACCGGTCTGACCGAATATCCTGCACCCATGCTCCTGCAACTCGACGGCTTTGAAGAAGTCCGCTCCTCCGGCTTGCAAATGACCCGCTCGCCCGGTGCATTTTTAGTCTATTTAGGCTCTGTTTTGCTGGTTCTCGGCACGATATTTATGTTCTACATCCGCGAGAAACGCGCGTGGGTCCTGTTTTCAGACGACCACATCCGCTTTGCCATGTCTTCCAGCCGCAACGAGCGCGACCTGCAAAAAGAGTTTCCGCAACATACACAAAGCCTGCAACGACTGGCGAAAGATTTGAACCATGACGCATAACCATAACCCCCTACCCGAACACGAGCTGCTGACGCACAAATCGTTCCTCAAGTCCCTGAATACGGTTGACTGCCTATTCGCCCTCTTGACCGCAGCCGGCGCATTTTTCGCCCAAACCCGCATTCAGCACACCATGGACATCTACGAAATGGTGATTTTGTGGGCAAGCGCGGGCATAACCGTCTTTTTAGGCTGGTTTTTCAAACCCATGCGCTGGTTTGCCCCCTTGTGTGCCGTCCTCGCATACGGCGCCGTCATGCTCTACGATGGCGACATCACACACGCCGACGGCTTCCTGCTCAAATACTTCCTCAGCAGCCAGTCCGCGATTATGTGGCAATGCGCCTTCGTTTTCTTCGCACTCTTCGCCTACATCACCGGCGCCGTACTGGCACAACGCAAAAACGTCGCCACCAACACCCTGCTCGGCATGGGTTCCGTATTCGCTTGGGTATCCGCCGTCGCAGGCTTTACCGGACTTTTAGTGCGATGGCACGAAAGCTACCTCCTGCGCCCTGACGCAGGACACATCCCCGTTTCCAACCTCTACGAAGTCTTCATCCTCTTCCTCGTCATCACCGCGCTGATGTACCTCTACTACGAAGCCCGTTTCACCGTACAAAAACTCGGCGGCTTCGTCTTCAGCTTCATGGCGATCGTCGTCGGCTTCGTCCTTTGGTACAGCTTTTCCCGCGAAGCGCACACCATCCAACCCCTGATTCCCGCCCTGCAATCATGGTGGATGAAAATCCACGTCCCCGCCAACTTCATCGGCTACGGCGCATTCTGTATCGCCGCCATGCTCGGCATCGCCGAACTCTGGGCATTGAGAAACGAAAACGCCGGCAAAAAATCATGGCTGCCGCATTCGCAAGTCATCGAAGAAGTCATGTATAAAGCCATCGCCGTCGGCTTTCTGTTCTTCACCATCGCCACCATCCTCGGCGCACTGTGGGCAGCCGACGCATGGGGACGCTACTGGAGCTGGGACCCGAAAGAAACTTGGGCATTCATCGTCTGGCTGAACTACGCCGTCTGGCTGCACCTTCGCCTCGTCGCAGGCTGGCGCGGCAAAATCCTCGCATGGTGGGCAGTCATCGGACTGTTCGTTACCGCCTTCGCCTTCATCGGCGTCAACATGTTCCTGAGCGGCTTGCACTCTTACGGCACCTTGTAAGCGTCAAAACACAATAAAAAAAGGTCGTCTGAAAAGCTTTAGCGCAACCTGAACTGCACCCCAAAAGTTGGACACATCCCCTCCAACTCACAAGGTGCAGTTTTTTTATGAGCAAATATACATTACACTTCAAATACCAAGCCGTACTCCACTACCTGCATATACGCAGCCAACAGCGTACCGCAGACCACTACGGCATTTCCCGAACCCACCTGAGACGATGGATACGCGCCTATCAAGAAGGCGGTATCGGCGCACTCGAACATCCCCAATCCAAAACCATGCCCCAACACCGCAAAAACCCCTTCATCTCAGATAAACCCGACCAAGAAAAAACGCAGGCAGAGCTTATCGAAGAGTTGTGCTATATGCGCGCAAAGGTTGCCTATTTAAAGGAGTTAAAAGCCCTCAGCCAAAAACAGACCGAAAAGGACAAAGCCAAACCGTCCAAACACTGAGGGCGCAACACCCGCTCAAATACCTGCTGCACATCGCAAACCTGCCCAAAAGCAGCTTTTACTACCACCACCAAGACCGACCCGACCCCGACGCAGCCGACAAAGCCCTCCTCGTCGAAACCTACCGGCGGCATAAAGGACGCTACGGACAAAGGCGC
>NZ_AJMT01000109.1:0-13959 GCF_000260655.1 Neisseria sicca VK64 | reverse complement strand
TGATTGTTCAAGAATTTGTCACAGCCGATTTCGGACCTGGAATTCATGAATAAAAAAGAACACTATAGTGGATTAAATTTAAATCAGGACAAGGCGACGAAGCCGCAGACAGTACAGATAGTACGGAACCGATTCACTTGGTGCTTCAGCACCTTAGAGAATCGTTCTCTTTGAGCTAAGGCGAGGCAACGCCGTACCGGTTTAAAGTTAAGCCACTATACAAACCACAGATAAAGCTTCGTTGCTATGTTCTTTTGAACTGAGCCACTATAACTTCCAACTCAAGCAAAGGGTCGTCTGAAATACATTTGGGTTCTCAGACGACCTTTTTACACTGTGTATGACAAAAAACCTGCCCGAATCGTCGGGCAGGTTTGCTTATGGCTGAACCGAGTCGGATTAGTTTTTGTCCAAATCGACTAGTTTGTTTTTGGCAATCCAAGGCATCATGGAGCGCAGTTGTGCGCCGACTTTCTCGATTTGGTGGTCGGCAGTCAGGCGGCGGCGGGCGGTCATGCTGGCGTAGTTGACGGCACCTTCTTGGATGAACATTTTGGCGTATTCGCCGGTTTGGATGCGTTTGAGGGCGTTGCGCATGGCTTCGCGGGATTTGTCGTTAATGACTTCCACGCCGGTAACGTATTCGCCGTACTCCGCGTTGTTGGAAATGGAGTAGTTCATGTTGGCGATGCCGCCTTCGTAAATCAGGTCAACGATGAGCTTCATTTCGTGCAGGCATTCGAAGTATGCCATTTCGGGCGCGTAGCCTGCTTCGGTCAGAGTTTCGAAGCCGGTTTTGATCAGTTCGACCACGCCGCCGCACAATACGGCTTGTTCACCGAAGAGGTCGGTTTCGGTTTCTTCGCGGAAGTTGGTTTCAATCACGCCGCCTTTGGTGCCGCCGTTGGCTGCTGCGTAAGACAGGGCGATGTCGCGGGCTTTACCGCTTTTATCTTGGTAAACGGCGATCAGTGAAGGTACGCCGCCGCCTTTCAGGAATTCACTGCGTACGGTGTGGCCGGGGCCTTTGGGGGCGACCATAATCACGTCCAAGTCGGCACGCGGTACGATTTGGTTGTAGTGGACGTTGAAGCCGTGTGCGAAAGCGAGTACCGCGCCTTGTTTCAGGTTAGGCTCGATTTCGTTTTTATAGACGACGGGTTGGTTTTCGTCGGGCAGCAGAATCATTACTACGTCTGCTTTTTTGGTGGCATCGGCTACGGACAATACTTCGAAGCCGGCTGCTTCTGCTTTTTTCCAAGAGCCGCCTTGGCGCAGGCCGACTACTACGTTTACGCCTGAATCTTTCAGGTTGGCTGCGTGGGCGTGGCCTTGTGAGCCGTAGCCGATGATGGCGACGGTTTTGCCTTTGATCAGGGACAGGTCGGCGTCTTTATCGTAATAAACTTGCATTTGATTTCCTTTGGGTAAAATGGATTCCGGCTTTATGTTGAGGATGCCGGACGGTTGGATTGAGGGTAAAGGGTTAAACGGAGAGTTCTTCCATCAAAACGATTTCGAGCGCGTCGGTTTTGCCGTCGATGGCTTTAACGAAACCTTGGAAATGTTCGCTGGCGTTGTGCGCGTCGATGGCGGCTTGGGATTTCCAGTTTTCGATGAAGACGAAACGTTCGGGTTTGCCGATTTCCTGATGCAAATCGTAGCTGATGTTGCCTTCTTCCGCTCGGCTGGCTTTGACTAGGCTTTGGAACAAGGGTTTCAGCGTTTCCATGTATTCGGGTTTGACGGTAACCAGTGCGACGATTTTTATGTTTGACATCAATCTCTCCTGCCGTTTCTGTTTTCAGACGACCTATCGGGTCGTCTGAAAACCTGACGGTGTTAAATTTTCAAAATACGCTCGCCGCGGCCGATACCGGCTGCGCCTGTGCGTACGGTTTCCAAAATCTGGGCGCGTCCGACGGTTTCGAGGAAGGAGTCAAGTTTGTCAGTCGAGCCTGTGATTTCGATGGTGTAGCTGCGGTCGGTTACGTCGATGATGCTGCCACGGTAGATTTCGGTCAGGCGTAAAAATTCGTCGCGGTCTTTGCCGACGGCGCGGACTTTTACCAACATCAATTCGCGTTCGACAAAACGGCTTTCGTTCAAATCGACCACTTTGACAACCTCAATCAATTTATTGAGTTGCTTGGTGATTTGTTCGATGACTTGCTCGTCGCCGTGGGTAACGATGGTCATGCGTGAAAGGGTTTTGTCTTCGGTCGGGGCTACTGCCAAGGAGTCGATGTTGTAGTCGCGAGCGGAGAAAAGACCGACCACGCGGCTCATCGCGCCTGATTCGTTTTCCATCAGAACAGATAAGATATGTCGCATTGTCGTTCTCCTTACGCTTTCGGGTTTTCGCGCATATGCGGCGGCAGGACCATTTCGTCCAAACCTTTGCCGTTGCCGACCATGGGCAGCACGTTTTGTTTCTTATCGGTCAAGAAGTCGATAAATACCAGACGGTCTTTTTGTTTGACCGCTTCCAAAAGCGCGCCTTCAACATCGGATTTTTTGTCCACGCGGATGCCGATATGTCCGTATGCTTCCGCCAGTTTGACGAAATCGGGCAGAGAATCGAAATAGGTTTCCGATTCGCGGTTGCCGTAATACAGCTCCTGCCATTGGCGGACCATGCCGAGGTAGCCGTTGTTGAGGGTAACGACGTTTACCGGAATGCGGTATTGGAAGCAGGTGGACAATTCTTGGATGTTCATCTGAATCGAACCTTCGCCGGTAATGCAGAACACGTCTTGATCGGGGGCGGCAAGTTTCGCGCCCATCGCATACGGCAAACCTACACCCATCGTACCCAAGCCGCCGGAATTGAGCCATTGGCGCGGGCGTTCGAACGGATAATATTGCGCCGCGAACATTTGGTGTTGTCCTACGTCCGAAGTGATGATGGCGGAGTTGTTGGTGATTTCGGCAAGTTTCTGCACGACGTATTGCGGCTTGATGATTTCGCTGTCGTTGTCAAACCACAGACAGTTGCGCGAACGCCATTCTTCGATGCTTTTCCACCATTTGTCTAAAGAATCGGACGCAGGAGTCGTATCTTGTTTGCCCCACAAGCCGATCATTTCAGTCAACACGTTTTTCACGTCGCCGACAATCGGAATATCGACTTTGACGCGTTTGGCGATGCTGGACGGGTCAACATCAATATGAATGACTTTTTTGGCTTTTTCAAAGAATTTGGACGGAACGGATACGACACGGTCGTCAAAACGCGCGCCCACTGCCAACACGACATCCGCATTTTGCATGGCAAGGTTGGCTTCGTAAGTGCCGTGCATCCCCAGCATGCCTAAGAATTGGCGGTCGCTTGAAGGGTACGCGCCCAGCCCCATCAGTGTGCCGGTACATGGTGCGCCCGTCATGCGGACAAATTTCGTCAGCTCTTCCGAAGCATTGCCCAATACCACGCCGCCGCCGAAATAAACGATCGGACGTTTGGCGGAAGCCAACATTTGGATGGCTTTTTTAATCTGCCCGATATGGCCTTGCACGACAGGTTGGTAAGAGCGGATAAAGATGTCTTCCTGCGGATAGCTGAATTTCGCCATCGCCTGCGTTACATCTTTGGGAATATCGACTACGACCGGGCCGGGTCGGCCGCTGGCGGCGATTTGGAATGCCTTTTTAATGGTCTCGGCAAGCTCGTTGACGTTGGTTACCAAGAAATTGTGTTTGACGCAAGGACGGGTAATGCCGACCGTATCCACCTCTTGAAACGCATCCGTACCGATGAGCGAATTGCCGACCTGTCCGCTGATGACCACCATCGGAATCGAATCGCTGTATGCGGTAGCAATGCCTGTCAGCGCATTGGTCACGCCCGGACCGGAAGTAACCAGCGCGACGCCGACTTTGCCGCTGACGCGCGCATACGCATCTGCCGCGTGTACCGCCGCCTGCTCGTGGCGGGTCAGGATGTGCTTGAATTTATTGAGTTGGAAAATAGCGTCGTAGATTTCGATGACTGCGCCGCCCGGATAGCCGAAAACATACTCTACACCTTCGGCTTTGAGACTTTGCACTATGATTTGTGCACCTGATAATTGCATAATGACCTCTTTTATACGGCTTCAAACCAATAGGGGCAACCCGCCTCACCACAGCACCTGTAATGCAAGCCCTCCAAGCAGCGGTTTAGGGTACGCGCATTGAAGGAACACGGCGACAGTCAGACTGTCCAATCAATTGGAATGAAACACAGAGTTTATGAATGAAAGAATGCAAACGATAACGCAAACCGCCTGTTCAATCAAGACAAAATCTTTCATCTTTTAACATTATCCGAATACCGAAAAGATTGAGTATTGATTTTTATAAAATAAATATTCGGGCATTTGGAATATATTAATGAAGATTGTTGACAGTTTTTATAGAAGGGGTCGTCTGAAACCCGTTTTACACTGTTTTCAGACGACCCTCAGGCTACCACCCTCCTCCTCCGGTTTCGCTTTCTCTATAAACTCATTTCTCCCGTTTTGTCTATGCCCTCCGGCATGTTTTCCAAGAAGAGATGCAACAAATGATCAATCACCAAATCATTGGTGGTGCTGCAATAAGGCCTATTCGCATAATGTTCTTTGTGATGATGGTATTGGCTTTTGATAATGGCGGAATCCTGAACCATCAGACGTTCAAGAAACGGGCGGAACAGATGGAATTTGATGGGCAAAGGAAAGCGGCTTTTAGGGAAATGGACTCGGACATTTAAGCCCATACTGCCCTTGTTTTGAGGGATAAAAAAGGCGGAAATCCGATATTCATGACTGTTCGGCGTGAAGTAATCGATACGCACCAAACCCGGGAAAGTGAATGCCGCATCGTTAACGGTAATGCCCTTGTCGAACAGCTTGTTAATCAATCCGTTTTGCTGTTGATTGAGACGATAATGCGTCACGAAACCGCGTTCATGGTGGCTCTGGCTGATCTGCATGCTTTGTTTGCCGTTGTTGCGCAGCAGTTTGGCATGGATATAGCGCGTATGGGTCGGATCGAGGAAGTTTTCGATGGCGTGGATAAAATCGCCTTCCATATATCGGACGGCGTTGGCGGTTTCAAAACCTTCCGGCGCTTCAAAATCGGCATACGGTTCAAAAGGAATATCGGAAACCAGACAAACCCACACCCAATCGTCGTACTCTCGGCATGGAAACGTAGGAACACTCTCAGCTTCTTCACAAGCACACATCCCGCCGACAACAGTCAAAACTTTGCCTTGCGCGTCAAACTCCCAGCCGTGATAACAACATTGGAGTTTGCCCGAAACGATTTTGCCCGCACTCAGCGGCACATGCCGATGCGGACAACAGTCATCCATACAGGCTGCCTGTCCGTTCAGCCGTACCAATACCAGCTGCTGTCCCAACAATTCGCGATGAACGGGTTTGTCTTTCAGCTGCTTGCTCGGTATCAACGGATACCAAGCGCGTTTCATTTTTTCTATGTTCATGGTTTGTGTCGTTTTATTTGATTGTGATGGCAAATCAACTTTTTATGTTGATACACCTCTTTTGAAACTTACAGCATGGATTAACCTAGGCAGCTCTTACGTTTATAGGGGCGGTAAGCTTTTCCATTAAAGCGGTAACGCGTTTCGGTGCAATATCCTGCATTGCCTTCTGTAACGGCGATATCGCGCAAGCCGTTATGTTGTTTCGGCAAGATATTGATTCCATAACCTCCGTCTTCCAACAAGACCTTTGATTTGCCGCGTCCGCTGGAGAGGATTTGGAATTCTGTCGATGCGCTGCCGCCCATTGTGCAGACTGCGACGAAATATTTGGTGTCCTTTTTCGGGGAAAGCGAAACAGGTGCAACGGCAAAATCACCGCATTCGTTTTGTATGGATTTGAACGCAGGCTCTACCTTTGCATTGGCGGAATATTGACGGAATGCCGGATTGCCCGATACTTCCAACGATATCGTTTCGGCGGATGCGGCCGCAATAGCGGCAAGGCAGATGAGTAAAAACGTTTTTTTCATGATGTACTCCGTTTTTTAAGTTCAATATTTATAGTGGATTAACTTTAAACCAGTACGGCGTTACCTCGCCTTAGCTCAAAGAGAACGATTCTCTAAGGTGCTGAAGCACCAAGTGAATCGGTTCCGTACTATCTGTACTGTCTGCGGCTTCGTCGCCTTGTCCTGATTTAGTTAATCCACTATATGTTTACAGTTTGTATTTAATCAGGATTTTTTTGTAATACCCCTGGCTCAATGCGTGTAACAGCTTCCAAATAAGCCGGCGCGCAGGTCGGAGATGGGACGTATAGACCGCCATATATTCGATTTCAGGTACTGCGCCGCGTACCCTTTTGAAATCGGGCGCACCGGAACTGAAATTTAAAGGGACATCCGCTTCGATACAGGTTTGCATGGAACGCGTCATGCAGCGGCGGTATAAGGCATCACTTTGCGGCTTGGCATCATCGTAGCCGACGATGGGCGAAGTAGCGGCGCCGCTGTCGATGACCACGCCTGATACTCCGGCGCTTTCACCGGTTTTGCCGTCACGCAGTAGAAATAAATTCAAGATATCGCGCGATACGGCTTCGCGCATAAATTCAACGGTAAATTGTACGTTTTGCTTGGAATATTTGTTCAAATACAGGCGGTTGTACCAATGCACTGCCGCTTCAAAATCCGCATCAGGGCTGTCGGCACTCAAGCGCTCAAAAACATAACGTCCGTCATTAAATATCTTGCGGTCGCGTTTGGTATTGGTTTTTGCCCTGACTGCCTGCCAATCGTCCATAATGTAAACCTGCCGCGTCACCACCATTTTCCAACCGAACTGTTCCAGCCGTTCAATCAAATCCCTATGCTGGCGCGGATTCAGCGAACGGACGGACAAAGCATGTTTCGGCCATTTTGCGACGGCGGCTTGGGTCAGCTTCGACATTGGGGTCGTCTGAAAAGCCTCAGAGAAGCTATTGGTAGAGAGGCAATAATTGTTCAGCGTTACCATACGGTCAATCTGATTCAGCCGCAAAATGCCGCTTAACGCCGACAACAAACCGGCCGCAAACATACGCTGCCCGCCGGGCAGTTTGACCAACTCGTCCCTCGCATAATCCACGATTGCCGAATGCGGCGATGCGGTATAGCAATTAGGCGTGATCCGGTCGATGACGGTGCAGGGAATATCCAAACCGTCGATATTCAAAACCTCGGCGCGGGCATTCATATTGGCAAACAGGCGTTGCAGCGGGATGTCTCGGAACAATGCCGCAAATTCGTGGGACAGATCAGTTTTCATCGCCGTCAAACTCAATATCGAAAGTGCTGGCGCTGGTTAAAGGCTTATGATGCCGGATACTGCGCCACATCATCTCGCCCAATGCCAGCCATTGCGCATAGAAAGGCAAATCGGCAATCACATCATCGGCTCGGCGGAAGTCCTGCCAAAGCGCCGTCCATTTTCCCTCTTTCCAAGCCCGATAACCGAAAAGCAGCGGCAAGGTCGCGCCGACCCGTAAAGGTTTGGACGGCGTGTTGTGTTCCCGTTGCTGCAAATCCCCTGCCCCATCAAATATCAAATCTTCACGTAAAAGATGCAGACCGCTGGTCGCGCGGGGATTGCATTCCAACACCCACAAATCTTTTCCGTCATCAATAAAATCAAAAGCCGCCTGTCCGTGATAGGCGTTTTGCTCAGCAAATTTCGTCACAAATTCGTCCAAACGCGGATCGGAAAGCGGCTCAAAATAGGTCGATGCCGAATCGTTGAGCAGATAGCACGGGCGGTAGGCGGCATGCGCCAACACGCTGCCGTGTTCGCAAATCACATAATTGCACACCCCCTGCCCCGTAATGAAATCCTGCTGCACCCAAGGATAATCCGCACTGATATGGATGTTTTTCAGACGACCCTCCGTCACGCCGCGTATTACGGAACGCCCGAAACGCGAATAAACAGGCTTCAATACCGTTTTCTTCACGCTGTCGTATCCGACCTCGCCGACCGATGTAATTCGGCGCGTAGCCGGAAAACGCACCGCCGTATCCTGCGGCATCCGCTCGAAAAAACGGAATTTGTCATGCAGGGTGAACAGCGTTTCATGATCCGGCATCCAACATTTGGCGCGCTCCGATTCCGGCAAATCCAGCTTCGCCAAATAAAAAATATCTTCACAGGTCGGAATCACACAATCCGCCTGCGCCACCAATTCCGTCATAGCACGCGCATAGCCGGCGAAATCCAAACGCGGCGCGGGAATGCGGCGGTACTCGCCCAATCCGGCAAAAATGCCGACCGGAAAATGCAGGCTGTCGCAAAACACAACCTGATGTCCGCCGCGTTTGGCGAACCGCGCCCATTCCAGCGCAACGGGCGCACGGGGAGAAGTAATGAGGATGTTCAATTTGTATTCCTGAAGCGTTTGGCTTTGCATCGATAATTTATGTCGTCAGAATGACAGTGTATCACATTGTCAAAAAAGGTCGTCTGAAAACGGGATGAACCGTTTTCAGACGACCTGTATACCTTATCCCCAAACTCTCTGCCGCCTTCCCGATATACCCTACGGTAAATAGGACGAATCAGTAAACAGCTTGCAAGCCGTTTCTTTGCTTCTCCACTCAAACTTTGCGGATAGTCAACTATGGTACTGATAGCCACTTGCCAGCATGTATGTTTTAAAACATAATGACCCCGCTTATCTATACCAGATGCTTCACAACAACAATACCATCCCTCAGCAAATCGCGCCCACCCTACTCTTCCGACAATATCCCCTGCGCGTTTTTACTGATGACACGTTACTCAAAACCGTCTGAAAACAAATGTTTGAACGTTACGCTTTCTATCCGTGACAAACGCGGAAAATGGTTTTATCCGACTGTTATCCAAGTGAGGACGCCTCCTCTTTAATTGAATTCCTTAAACAATTTCTTGCCGCTTCGCAGCCCGATGTCCTCTCCCAAACCGACTTCATCATAACGATGATTATGGTTTGACCGCTGCCTGCGTTACCGAAATTGCACCGATGGGGCTGAATTGCCCGAACTGTTGATTAAAAAATAGCTTAGTGTGATGTGGACATCAGGTCGTCTGAAACCGTCTTCTGTCTTCGTTTTCAGACGACCCTTGACCCGCGCGACTCAACATCATGCGCTGTCACAACACGCCCCTTTTATCGGTATCCATTGCTCAATGATGTTTACCGAAACCGGTTTTATTACAAAAAAACGAAAGGACTACCTCATGTCGGACAATACGCAACCCACGCGGCAGGGCTTGCCCTCGCTGCCGAAAAGCACGATTTGGATGCTCAGTTTCGGTTTTCTCGGCGTTCAGACGGCCTTTACCCTGCAAAGCTCGCAGATGAGCCGCATCTTCCAGACGCTCGGCGCCGACCCGCACAGCCTCGGCTGGTTCTTTATCCTGCCGCCTTTGGCGGGGATGCTGGTGCAGCCGATTGTCGGTTATTACTCCGACCGCACATGGAAGCCGCGCTTGGGCGGCCGCCGCCTGCCGTATCTGCTTTACGGCACGCTGATTGCGGTCATCGTGATGATTCTGATGCCGAACTCGGGCAGCTTCGGTTTCGGCTATGCGTCGCTGGCGGCTTTGTCGTTCGGCGCACTGATGATTGCGCTGTTGGACGTGTCGTCGAATATGGCGATGCAGCCGTTTAAAATGATGGTCGGCGACATGGTCAACGAAGAGCAGAAAAGCTACGCCTACGGGATTCAGAGCTTCTTGGCGAATACGGGCGCGGTTGTGGCGGCGGTCTTGCCGTTTGCGTTCGCGTATATCGGTTTGGCGAATACTGCCGAGAAAGGCGTCGTGCCGCAGACCGTGGTCGTGGCGTTTTATGTGGGTGCGGCGTTGCTGGTGATTACCAGCGCGTTCACGATTTTCAAAGTGAAGGAATACGACCCGGAAACCTACGCGCGCTACCACGGCATCGATGTGGCAGCGAATCAGGAAAAAGCCAACTGGTTCGAACTCTTGAAAACCGCGCCTAAGGCGTTTTGGACGGTTACTTTGGTGCAGTTTTTCTGCTGGTTCGCCTTCCAATATATGTGGACTTATTCCGCTGGCGCGATTGCGGAAAACGTTTGGCACACGACCGATGCGTCTTCCGTAGGCTATCAGGAAGCGGGCAACTGGTACGGTGTATTGGCGGCGGTGCAGTCGGTTGCAGCGGTGATTTGTTCGTTTGTATTGGCGAAAATCCCCAACCAATACCATAAGGCAGGTTATTTCAGCTGCCTGGCTTTGGGCGCGCTTGGCTTTTTCTCCGTTTGCTACTTCAGCAACCAATACGCGCTGGTGTTGTCTTACATCTTAATCGGCATCGCTTGGGCGGGCATCATCACTTATCCGCTGACGATTGTGACCAACGCCTTGTCGGGCAAGCATATGGGTACTTATTTGGGCTTGTTCAACGGCTCCATCTGTATGCCCCAAATCGTCGCTTCGTTGTGGAGCTTCAAATTGTTCCCGTTGCTGGGCGGTTTGCAGGCCAAAATGTTCTTGGTAGGGGGCGTTGTCCTGCTGCTGGGCGCGTTTTCCGTGTTCCTGATTAAAGAAACACACGGCGACGCATAATTTTCTTCATTTATCGGCAGGAGGGTCGTCTGAAACTTCTGCCGACGCTTTATTTGATTTAAATAAGACGAACCGTATTTCAAAACGGTTTGCCATAAAACCATCAAAACAGGAGCTTTACGATGTACACAAGAATCATGGAAATCAGCCCTTGGACGCTGCGTTCGGCAAAACTGGAAAAAGAACACAAACGGCTGCAAGAGAGCCTGACCAGCTTGGGCAACGGCTATATGGGTATGCGCGGCAGCTTTGAGGAAACCTACTCTGCCGACAGCCACTTGGGCACCTACATCGCCGGCGTGTGGTTCCCCGACAAAACCCGCGTCGGCTGGTGGAAAAACGGCTACCCCAAATATTTCGGCAAAGCCATCAACGCGCTCAATTTCAGTAAAGTCAGAATCTTTGTCGACGGGCAGGAAGTGGACTTGGCGAAAAACGACGTTGCCGGCTTCTCCGTCGAACTCGATATGCAGCACGGCGTGTTGCGCCGCTCGTTCACCGTATTCGGCGTGCGTTTCGATGTGTGCAAATTCCTGTCCGTCGCGCAAAAAGAGCTGGCGGTCATCCGCTGGGAAGCCGTATCCGTTGACGGCAAAACCCACCAAGTCCGCATCGATTCCATTATCGACGCCGACGTGAAAAACGAAGACTCCAACTACGAAGAAAAATTCTGGCAGGTATTGGACAAAGGCGTTTCAGACGACCGCTCCTACATTGCCACCCAAACCGTCGCCAATCCCTTCGGCGTGGAACAATTCATCGTCAACGCCGAGCAAACCTTCGCCGGCAGCTTCAAAGCCCTCGGCGGCAGCCAAACCGACTGGCAGGTCTCCAATTCTTTCGAGGCCGAAGTCGGCGGCACGCCCGAAACCTTTGAAAAACGCGTGATCGTCACCACCAGCCGCGATTATCAAGGCTTGGAAGCGGTGAAAGCCGCAGGCCGCGCCTTGTCGGAAAAAATCGCAGGCGTTGCGTTTGAAACCTTGCTGGACGCGCACAAAGCAGGCTGGCTGCACCGTTGGGAAATCGCCGACGTGGTTATCGAAGGCAGCGACGAAGCGCAGCAGGGCATCCGCTTCAACCTGTTCCAACTGTTCTCCACCTACTACGGCGAAGACACGCGCCTGAACATCGGCCCGAAAGGCTTTACCGGCGAAAAATACGGCGGCGCGACCTATTGGGACACCGAAGCCTACGCCGTGCCGCTCTACCTCGCACTGGCTGAACCGGAAGTTACCCGCAACCTGCTGCAATACCGCCGCAACCAACTGCCGCAGGCGCAACACAACGCGCGCGAACAGGGCTTGGCGGGCGCACTCTATCCGATGGTGACGTTTACGGGCATCGAGTGCCACAACGAATGGGAAATCACCTTCGAAGAAATCCACCGCAACGGCGCGATTCCTTACGCCATCTACAACTACACCAACTACACCGGCGACGAAAGCTATCTTGCCAAAGAAGGCTTGGAAGTCTTGGTCGAAGTGTCCCGCTTCTGGGCGGACCGCGTCCACTTCTCCAAACGCAACGGCAAATACATGATTCACGGCGTAACCGGCCCGAACGAATACGAAAACAACATCAACAACAACTGGTACACCAACACCCTCGCCGCATGGGTATTGGACTACACCCGCGAAGCCTTGGCGAAATACCCGCGTCCGGATTTGAACGTGGGCGCCGCCGAGCTGGAAAAATGGGCGGACATCAGCGCGAATATGTACCGTCCGTATGACGAAGAACTCGGCGTATTTGTGCAGCACGACGGCTTCCTCGACAAAGACATCCGCCCTGTGTCCGCGCTTTCGCCCGACGATTTGCCGCTCAACCAGAAATGGTCGTGGGACAAAATCCTGCGTTCGCCCTTCATCAAACAGGCGGACGTATTGCAAGGCATCTATTTCTTCGGCGACCGTTTCAATATCGACGAAAAACGCCGCAACTTCGACTTCTACGAACCGATGACCGTGCATGAAAGCTCGCTGTCGCCGTGTATCCACGCCATCCTTGCCGCCGAACTGGGCAAAGAAGAAAAAGCCGTGGAAATGTACCAGCGCACCGCCCGCCTGGACTTGGACAACTACAACAACGACACCGAAGACGGCCTGCACATCACCTCCATGACCGGCTCGTGGCTCGCCATCGTCCAAGGTTTCGCCCAAATGAAAACTTGGGGCGGCAAACTCAGCTTCGCACCGTTCCTACCGAGTGCGTGGACAGGCTACGCCTTCCACATCAACTACCGAGGCCGTCTGATTAAAGTCGCCGTCGGCAAAGAAAACGTCGTCTTCACCCTGCTCAAAGGCGAGCCGCTCGATTTGCAGGTGTACGGCAAAGACATCACGCTTAACGGCAGCCATACCGTTGCGTTGGAAAAATAAGGAGGGCGAAAAATGACTTTTACCGCAGTACTCTTTGACCTCGACGGCGTCATCACCGACACCGCCGAATACCACTACCGCGCATGGAAAAAGCTCGCCGAAGGGCTGGGCATCAGCATCGACCGCAAGTTTAACGAGCAGCTCAAAGGCGTGTCGCGCGACGATTCGCTCAAACGCATCCTCGCGCACGGCGGCAAAACCGTCAGCGAAGCCGAGTTCGCCGAACTGACCCGCCGCAAAAACGACAACTACGTCGAGATGATTCAGGCGGTCAAACCCGAAGACGTGTACCCCGGCATTTTGCCGCTGCTGGAAGCATTGAGGGCGAACGGCAAAAAAATCGCCCTCGCGTCCGCCAGTAAAAACGGCCCGTTCCTGCTGGAACGCATGGGGCTGACCCACTTCTTCGATGCCGTCGCCGACCCTGCCGCCGTCGCGCATTCCAAACCCGCCCCCGACATCTTCCTCGCCGCCGCCGAGGGCGTGGGCGCAGACATCCGCCGCTGCATCGGCATCGAAGACGCCGCCGCCGGCGTCGCCGCCATCAAAGCCTCCGGCGCCTTGCCCATCGGCGTGGGCAAAGCCGAAGACTTGGGCGGCGACATCGCGCTGGTGTCCGGCACCGCCGAGCTGACCTACGCCTACCTGCAAAACGTGTGGGCACAGTCGGGCAGGTAAAACGCGTCAGGTAAAGCGCGTCAGGTAAAGTGTTAAGGAAGTAAAAAGGTCGTCTGAAAACTGAACTGGCCCCCAAATCTTGGACACTCATAAAAGCCTATTCAGGCACTCTGTGCAAGCTGGGTTCTGTATGCGACAGGACTCAGCTTTTTCAATTTCAAACTGCAACGCTCCCGGTTGTAGTAATCCATATAGTCATCTATCTGCTTCATCAATTCATCTACCGTCAATTCACCTGCGTTATAGAAACACTCCGTCTTTAACACCGCAAAGAAGCTTTCCATCGGCGCATTGTCCCAACAGTTCGCCTTTCGCGACATG
>NZ_AJMT01000108.1:0-6140 GCF_000260655.1 Neisseria sicca VK64 | reverse complement strand
ATCAGCATAGCCAACACCACACCCCTCTCCTACCACCTCCAACAAAACGCAGAAAGCGTACAAATCCAACCCTTGCTGCAAGACCTGTTCGGCTTCCACAGCTTCAGCGGCAACGGCAACGCCGTCATCGACCTGACCACCAAAGGCAACAACCGCGAGCAAATGCTCAAAAACCTCAACGGTATGCTGACCCTCAACATCTCCGAAGGCGCATGGCACGGTATCGACATGGACAACATCCTCAAAAACGGCATCATCAGTAAAGACAACACCCAACAAACCCCGCCGCCCAAAACCCCTTTCCACCATTTCGTCCTCAACAGCGAAATCGACAAAGGCATCAGCCGCCATGTCAACACCGAACTCTTTTCCGACAGCCTGCACGTTGTCAGCAGCGGCTATACCGACCTCAGCACCCAAGAGCTATCGGAAGACCTGCTCATCCGCAATGCCCTGAACCCGCAAAACAAACCCATTCCGCTCAAAATCAGAGGTACGGTGCAAAACCCGTCCATCACCATCGACTACAACCGCCTGACCGACGGCCTCAACAGCCCGCAGGAAAAACAAAAAGCCCTCGAAAACACCCTGCGCGAACAATGGCAATGGATCAACCCCAACCGCAAATAACTCAAAGGTCGTCTGAAAACTGTTTTCAGACGACCTTTGGCTTTATACCCCACTGAATATAGGATACACAAAAGATAATGATGCCATATAGGCGTTGACTGGTTTTCAGACGACCTGCCTAGCCACACGGCAATCCGCCTTTTCACGGTTCGCAAGAAAATGAAGCTATAGTGGATTAAATTTAAATCAGGACAAGGCGACGAAGCCGCAGACAGTACAGATAGTACGGAACCGATTCACTTGGTGCTTCAGCACCTTAGAGAATCGTTCTCTTTGAGCTAAGGCGAGGCAACGCCGTACTGGTTTAAAGTTAATCCACTATAAAACTGACTGATACGCAGACACCCCCTCTTCCACCAAATAGAAGAAGGGGTATTTTATTGCCGGCCAGAATTTTGACTTATGGCAAGAGTATGTGAAAAAACGTGAGGTCGTCTGAAAAAACGGTTGCCATTTTTTACAGATAGTTTATAGTTCTTTATAACTAATTTTCAGCTAGTTCCTTATATCTATCTTTGCAACCTTGGATAAGCAGTTGCCATTGGGTACTCCGCCCGGCGGCAACATTTTTTTATCCGCCGGGATTTGATAAAATCCGTCCGTTTTATCTGACGCAGGTCGTCTGAAAAACATAATACTTTGAATATTTATAGTTTTTATGGTTATAAATATCAAATAAAAATAAACATTTTACGACAACAGCTTTATCTGGAATCAACCAAATGAACAATACAAACAAAGAGAAACTTTTCAAACTCAGCACCTTGGCGTTCTGTCTTGCCGCGCTGCCACAAGCCGTTCACGCCGCTGAAGAAGTGCAGCAGGTGGAATTAAAGCAGGTCAATGTGGTTGGCAAAAACCGCAGTCTGCGTACCGAAAATCAAAACAGCTATACCGTATCCGCGATGCGCTCGACTACGGGATTGGTGCTTTCTCCGAGGGAAATTCCCCAATCCGTCAGCGTCATCACCAAAAAACAACTTGAAGACCAAGGCGTGACCAGCCTCGAAGGCGCGTTGCAAAACGCCACGGGCGTCAACGTCTTCAAAAGCGGCGGGCGCACGCATTTCATGTCGCGCGGCTATTTTATCGAGCAACTTGAGGAAGACGGCATTGCCACTCAAATCGGCTCGCCTGGCGGATTCGGCTTGGGCGGCCCGTCCGGCGACCCGACCAGCGTAACCGATATAGCGATGTACGACCGCATCGAAGTGGTACGCGGCGCGGCCGGACTGACGCAGGCAAACAACGAACCGGGCGGCACGATTAACGCCGTCCGTAAGAAACCGACCTCAAAACGCCAGCTTTCCGCCGATTTAACGGTCAACACATGGGGCAGAGTGGGCAGCACGTTTGACGCGTCAGGTGCTTTAAGCCCGGAACACGGCCTGCGCGGACGTTTTGTCGGCTCGGTTGGCAGCAACAAAACCTTCCAAGACCAATCCGGCGGCCGCGACATCCTGCTTTACGGCGTGATGGACAAAGACATCGGCGACAACAGCAAGCTCACTTGGGGCGCAAGCTATCTCAACCAAACCAAAACGCCCGACCCCGACGGCCTGCCCACGCGCGCAGACGGCAAAGAATGGAAACGCAGCCGCTACCTCGGTGCAGATTGGAACGAAGCCCGTCTGAAAAAACACAACCTCTTTGCCGAGTTTGAACATTATTTCAACGACAACTGGAAACTGAGCAGCAAGCTGGACTGGCGCAAAAGCGACAGCTCAAAAGAATATTACACGCTGGGCGGCACAGATAACGGCATAGGCGCGGACGGTTTGGGCAAAACTTACAGCTTCGACCGTTACGACACGGGCAGCCGCCAGTTTACTTTCCAAAACAACCTGACCGGCCGCATCTTCGCCTTCGGCCAAAGCCACGACCTCTTCTTCATGCACAGCTATTCCAAAGAGAAGATGAACACGGGCAACCGCTGGTTCGACGACAGCAGCACATATGATGCGGATGCATTCAACGGCAGCGAAAAAGCCAAACCCGATTGGGATGCCGATACCGCCAAGTCACGCGGCGGCAACGGCAGCTACCGCACCCACGCCTTCGGTTTGGGCGCGCGCATCAATCCTACCGACAAACTGCACGTCATCGTCGGCGGACGCTACACCAACTGGCACCGCAACCTCTATTGGGACAGAAACCTCAAAGACAGTTCGGAAGGCACATATTACGCGCTCAAACGCAACCGCTTCATCCCCTATGCCGGCATCACTTACGACATCACGCCCAAGCAAAGCATCTACGCCGCCTACACGTCCATCTTCAAACAAACGATGAACCGCGACTACAACGACAACCTGCTGCCGCCGATTATGGGGCGCAACTACGAAATCGGCTGGAAAGGCGAATGGAACGAAGGTCGTCTGAATACTTCCGTCGCCCTCTACCGTACCGACAAAGACAACAACAACCAACGCGTCAATGCCCGTCCGCACGCTTATTGGGAACCGCTGGATCAAAGCAGCCGCGGCTTGGACGCCGAAATTTCCGGCAGCCTGACCGACCGTTGGCAAGTTTACGCAGGCTACACCTTCAACCGCAGCACCAACCGCAACAGCGTCGGCGACAATGTTGAATCGCGCCGAAAAGGCTACAACTTCAGCAGCCATACGCCGAAACAT
Source organism: Neisseria sicca VK64 (assembly GCF_000260655.1). Taxonomy (GTDB): domain Bacteria; phylum Pseudomonadota; class Gammaproteobacteria; order Burkholderiales; family Neisseriaceae; genus Neisseria; species Neisseria sicca_B. The sequence goes on along the minus strand of NZ_AJMT01000108.1, from coordinate 2,874 downwards.
ATGTTCCGCCTCTACACCAGCTACATCCTGCCGGTGGATGACGGTAAATGGACGGTCGGGCTGGGCTTAAAGAGCAGCAGCAAAACCGCCAACTTCTACGGCTCCATCAAGCAAGGCGGCTACACCATTTGGAATACCAACGTCCAATACCGCCCGAGCAAAAACCTGCAACTGGGGCTGGCGGTCAACAACCTGACCGACAAACGCTACTACGAAAACCAATACAGCCGTGCCGCCAACAGCGGCAACTTCTACGGCGAACCGCGCAACGCCGTGTTCAGCCTGAAATGGAAGATGTAGCCGCCGTATGAAATAAGGCCGTCTGAAAGTACAATCCCGATTTCAGACGGCCTTTCATTATCGATACCAACACACCATCCATGAACATCCTCAAAAAATTCTCCCGACTCGCCCGTCCTTTCTGGACAGGGGCGCACGGGCGCATCCAATGGCTGATGCTTGCCGTCCTCATCGGCTTCACCCTTTGCTCCATCACCATCAGCGTTTGGATCGCCGCGTGGGATAAACGCTTCTACGACGCGCTCGCCGCGTTTGACGGCGCGTCCATGCCCGCGCTCATCGTCGAATACCTCGGTTACATGGCGATGATTATCGGCTGCATTGTCTGCGGCGACTGGCTGCAAAAACGCCTCATCTTCCGCTGGCGCACCCACCTGACCGAACAATTCCAGCAAAACTGGCTCGAAGGCCACAAACACTACCGCCTGCGCCTGACCGGCGAACCCGACAATCCCGACCAGCGCATCGCCGAAGACATCTACCTCCTCGCCGACCAAAGCATCGGACTGTTCCGCTCCTTCATCAATAATATTGCCAAATTCAGCGCGTTCGTCGCCGTATTGTGGACGCTCTCCGGCGTGCAGACCTTCAACATCGGCGGGCGCGACATCACCATACACGGCTACCTCGTCTGGGTTGCCCTGATTTATTCCGTCATCAGCACCCTGATTGCCCACCTCGTCGGCCGCAAACTCAAAAACCTCAACATCGACCGCCAGCACCGCGAAGCCGACTACCGCGCCGCTCTCCTGCGCGTGCGCGACCACGCCGAACAAATCGCCTTCTACAACGGCGGCGAAGCCGAAACAGGCCGTCTGAAACAACGTTACCTCCGCATCCGCGACAACTGGCGGCGGCTCACCAACTGCGAATTCCGCCAAGAAACCTTCTGGGCGACCTACGTCCGCATCAGCATCTTCATCCCCATCCTCGCCACCCTGCCCATGTACCTCGCCAAAACCATGACCTTTGGCGACATGATGCAGACCCGCACATCGTTTGCCCGCGTCCAAGACAGCTTTGGCTGGTTTACCGACTCCTACCGCCGCCTCATCGAATGGGCGGCAGTCGTCGAACGCCTCTCCGGTTTTCAGACGGCATTGGAACAAGTAGAACAAGAAGGCAGAAGCCCCGCCCGCCCAGCGTCCGCACCCGCCCTGACTTTAAACAACCACCGCCAAAGCGGCATCCTCGCTCTGCAAAACCTCACCGTCCACACCCAAACCGGCAGCCCCCTGCTTACCGACATCAACCTCGAAGCCCACGCCCCCGAATGGGTATTGCTCGAAGGCAGAAGCGGTATCGGCAAATCCACCCTGTTGCGCGCCCTCGCAGGCTTATGGCCGTATTACCAAGGCAGTTTCGCTCTCGAAGGCAGCCTCCTCTTCCTGCCCCAACGCCCCTACCTCCCCGCCGACACCCTGCGCCACACCGTCAGCTATCCCCACCCCGCCTGCCAAGACGACCGACTTATTCAGACGACCTTGGAACAAGTCGGACTAGGCCGCCTGAAAGATAATTTAGACGAACCATACGAATGGCACGGCATCCTTTCCGGCGGCGAACAGCAACGCCTCAGCCTCGCCCGCGCGCTGCTGCGCAAACCGCAAATCCTGTTCCTCGACGAAGCCACCAACCAGCTCGACGGCGAATCTGCCTTGACGCTGATGCAAACCCTCAAGCACAACCTTCCCGACACCCTCGTCATCGGCATCAGCCATCAATCTGAAATCCAAGCCTTGTTCGGACGTAAAGTTAATTTAAAACCACTCGACGAACTTGCAAACCGTTCAGATTAGTAATATAGTTCTTTCTGACTAGTTTCATAGTTCTTTAGGGTTACTTTTAAAACTCCTTGGATAGCCTCCGCCAGCTCCCGGCAGGAGGCGTTTTTTTGCCCGCAGTTTTTTGCCTGCGCTTAAGACATTGAATTTCAAAGCACCCGGCCAATATCAACCGCACTAAAAAAGGTCGTCTGAAAAACATTTCTGCTTTTCAGACGACCTCTTGCCATATCCAAATTCAAATAGAGAAATCTTCGACCACCGGCGTATAAAGAATACGGTCCACCACATCCCGCGTCAGCTTCGGCGAGAACATTTCGATAAAATCGTAGGTATAACCGCGAAGATAAGTATCCGAGCGTACTGCAATCCAAATGGGCGAAGGCTCAAACAGATGCGCTGCATCGACCAATTCCAAATCCGCATCCTTCTCCGGATCAAATGCCATCTTCGCCATCAACCCGACCCCAAGCCCCAGTCGGACATAAGTCTTCAAGACATCCGTATCCGCTGCCGACAACACCACATCCGGATTATCCAAATGCGCCTTATTAAAAGCACGCGCAATACTGCTGCCCTGATTAAATGCAAATTCGTAAGTAATCAGGGGAAACGAAGCCAAATCCTCAATACTTAAAGGATTCATACATTCCAACAAAGGATGCTCTTTCGGCACGATGACCGCATGGTTCCATTCATCACACGTCAACTTGCTCAGTTCGGGATGATCGTCAATCCGCTCCGTCACAATCGCAATATCCGCCTCGCCATTGCTGACCATTTGCGCAAT
>NZ_AJMT01000107.1:0-8156 GCF_000260655.1 Neisseria sicca VK64 | reverse complement strand
CCTTCCCCCGCCGGACGGGGGAAGGAACAAGTTGCCGTTGCAGCAAATCGTAGCGTGGGCTTCGCCCACGACCTTCTGCCCAAACATCCGAATCAAATCATCTCTGTTCATTCGTGGGTAGAACTCACGCTACGGGCGGCTGGCTCTCCCGTCTGGCTGGAGAGAGCAGCCCTACGGTTTGCACGAATTTGATTTTACCTAAAACCATAAAGCCACCCCCATCCTAACCTTCCCCCGTCGGACGGGGGAAGGAACAAGTTGCCGTTGCAGCAAATCGTAGCGTGGGCTTCGCCCACGACCTTCTGCCCGAACATCCGAATCAAATTATTTATGTTCATTCGTGGGCAAAGCCCACGCTACGGCTGCTAAAAATATAGTGGATTAACTTTAAACCAGTACGGCGTTGCCTCGCCTTGCCGTACTATCTGTACTGTCTGCGGCTTCGTCGCCTTGTCCTGATTTAAATTTAATCCACTATAAGTGGGGCACAATATAAAAAACAGAGGTCGTCTGAAAACCCGAAATGTGGTTTTCAGACGACCTTTTTCTTACTCCTTATTGTAATTCGCGAACCTTATTCGCCGTAATAGGCTTTGGTCAGGATTTCTTCCATATCGGCGACCAATGCGAGACGCGGGTTGGCGGGAGTGCATTGGTCTTCGAAGGACAGCAGTGCCAGTTCTTTGCGGCCGTCGATGAAGGTTTTTTCGTCGATGCCCTGCTCTTTGAACGACATTTTGATGCCGACGTTGACCGCCAGTTCATGACAGGCGCGGGCGAAGGATTCTACGCCTTCGGCGGGGGTGGCGCACGGCAGGCCTAAGGTACGGGCGATTTCCTGATATTTCAGGTCGGCTTTGTAGTAGTTGTACTTCGGCCAAGTGGCGGTTTTCTGCGGGCGCGTGCCGTTGTAGCGGATGACGTGCGGCAGCAGGATGGCGTTGGCGCGGCCGTGCGGAACGTGGTATTTGCCGCCGATTTTGTGTGCCATCGAGTGGTTGATGCCGAGGAATGCGTTGGAGAACGCCATGCCTGCGATGGTGGAGGCGTTGTGCATGTGTTCGCGCGCTTCGGGGTCGGACGCGCCGTGTTTGTAGGAGCGTTCGAGGTATTGGAACACGAGCTTGATGGCTTGCAGGGCGAGGCCGTCGGTAAAGTCGTTGGCGAGCACGGAAACGTATGCTTCTACGGCGTGGGTCAGTACGTCCAGACCGGTGTCGGCTGTTACGCCGGCGGGGACGGTCATGGTAAACGCGGGATCGACGATGGCGATGGTCGGGGTCAGCGAGTAGTCGGCGATTGGGTATTTTTTGTCGCCGTCACTGATGACGGTAAACGGCGTGACTTCGGAGCCGGTGCCCGATGTGGTTGGGATGCCGATGAATTTGGCTTTGCGGCCCAACTCGGGGAAGCGGAAGGCGCGTTTGCGGATGTCCATGAATTTTTGGACGAGGTCTTCAAAATCGACTTGGGGCTGTTCGTAGAAGAGCCACATGGCTTTTGCCGCGTCCATCGGCGAGCCGCCGCCCAGCGCGATGATGGTGTCGGGCTGGAAGCTACGCATCAAATCGGTGCCTTTATAGACGGTTTGGACGCTCGGATCGGCTTCGACGTCGGTGAAAAGCTGGATGGTTACTTTGTTTTTGCGTTGGTGGAGCTGGTGGGTCACTTTATCGACGAAGCCCAAATCGACCATCGAACGGTCGGTCACAATCATGACTTTTTCACAGTCTTTCATGTCTTGCAGATATTGGATGGAATCGCGCTCGAAATAGATTTTGGCGGGTACTTTGAACCATTGCATGTTGTTTCTCCGACGGCCTACTTTTTTGATGTTTAACAGGTTGACTGCGCTGACGTTGCCGCCGACGGAGTTTTTGCCGTAAGAGCCGCAGCCCAAAGTCAGGGACGGCAGGAAGGCGTTGTAAACGTCGCCGATACCGCCGAAGGTGGAGGGCGAGTTCCAAATCACGCGCAGGGCTTTGACGCGGGTGCCGAAGGTTTTTGCCAATTCTTGATCAGCGGTATGGATGGCGGCGGAGTGTCCCAAGCCGTCGAAGGCGACCATTTGTTCGGCAAACTGCAAGCCTTGTTCGGTGGAATCTGCTTTGAGCATCGCCAGTACGGGCGAGAGTTTCTCGCGGGTCAATGGCTCGTTAGGGCCGACTTCGCGGCATTCGGCGATGATGATGTTGGTTTTTTCGGGGACTTTAAACCCGGCCTGTTCGGCAATCCACGCCGCCGGTTTGCCCACAACAGCGGAATTGAGTTTCGCGCCGCCGCAGTTGGCGCAGTTTGCCGTAACGCCGAAGATGAAGTCTTCGAGCATGGCTTTTTCTTTTTTGTTGGCAAAATACACGCCGTAGGATTTGAACTCTTCGACCAGCTCTTTATAAATCTCTTTGTCGGCAATGACGGCTTGTTCGCTGGCGCAAATCATGCCGTTGTCGAACGCTTTGGACATCACGATGTCGTGTGCCGCCTGCTGGATGTTTGCCGTTTTTTCAACATAGGCAGGCACGTTGCCCGCCCCGACGCCGAGCGCGGGTTTGCCGCAGGAATAAGCGGCTTCCACCATCGCATTGCCGCCGGTTGCCAAAATCGTCGCCACGCCCGGATGTTTCATCAGCGCGGAAGTGCCTTCCATAGACGGTTTTTCAATCCACTGGACGCAGTTTTCCGGCGCGCCGGCGGCAATCGCGGCATCGCGCACGATTTGGGCGGCGTGGGCGGAACACTGCTGGGCGGAAGGGTGGAACGAGAAAATAATCGGATTGCGGGTTTTCAGCGCAATCAAGGATTTGAAAATGGTGGTGGAAGTCGGATTGGTGGTCGGCACGATACCGCAAACGACCCCGACCGGATCAGCGATTTCGGTAATGCCGGTTACATCGTCTTCGCTGATGACGCCCACGGTTTTCAAATCGCGCAGGCGGCGCACGACGTTTTCGCAGGCAAACAGGTTTTTGGTCGCCTTATCTTCAAATACACCGCGTCCCGTTTCTTCGACCGCGTGCATGGCGAGTACACCATGTTTGTCCAGCGCGGCAATGGAGGCTTTGGCAACGATATAATCAATCTGCTCCTGATTCAGCTTGCGAAACTCGTCCAACGAGCGCAAACCCTTTTCAACCAAACTGTTGACCTCGGCTACGGCGGGGCTGACGACATTGTCGGCTGATGCGTTCATGGTGTATCTCCTTGATATAAGGTGGCAATAAAGTCGATAAATTTTCACTACGATTACTATAAGTAATTTTGTTACATTTCTCTTTGACTTACATCACAAACCATGCATGCTGTTTTCAGACGACCTCTTTCAGGATTTTTCTGTTTTTAATACATTGAAATAAAATCATTTTAACGAGTTTGACAAAAGGGACCGCCGAGTTTCCCCTTTTGCCATATTGCTATTGTTTTACCCGCTGCAATTCATATGAAAATGAAATTTTTTGAATTTTGTATCGAAATTACAAATCAACATTTCAAACAAAATTTGCATATAAAAAGACAAGGTCGTCTGAAAACCAAATTAAAGTTTTCAGACGACCTTGTCGCATATTCACAAGAGATTGTCGGGAAAACGATAGTTTTTTTCTACAATTTCAGATATTAAACTTATAAAATACAACCATTCTCATTTGTACAATGAACGGAGAAATTGATGTTCCGACCCAATCTGACCGCTGCCGCCGTTGTGGCCGCTTTATCTTCCACTGTATTTGCCGCCGAAACGGTCGAGCTGGATACTGTCCATGTGAAGGGGCAGCGTTCGTATAACGCGATTGCCACCGAGAAAAACGGCGATTACAGCTCGTTTGCCGCCACTGTCGGCACAAAAATCCCCGCATCTTTACGCGAGATTCCGCAATCCGTCAGCATCATTACCAACCAGCAGGTAAAAGACCGCAACGTTGATACCTTTGACCAGTTGGCGCGCAAAACGCCGGGCCTGCGCGTGTTGAGCAATGACGACGGCCGCTCGTCGGTTTATGCGCGCGGTTACGAATACAGCGAATACAACATCGACGGCCTGCCTGCGCAAATGCAGAGTATCAATGGCACGCTGCCCAACCTGTTCGCCTTCGACCGCGTCGAAGTGATGCGCGGCCCGAGCGGCTTGTTCGACAGCAGCGGCGAGATGGGCGGCATTGTGAATTTGGTGCGCAAACGCCCGACCAAAGAGTTCCAAGGCCATGCGGCAGCAGGGTTCGGTACGCACAAACAATATAAAGCTGAAGCCGACGTTTCAGGTCCTCTGAACGCCGACGGCAGCGTTCGCGCCCGTGTGATGGCGCAAACTTCAGGTGCATCTCCCCGTCCTGCCGAGAAAAACAACCACCACGAAACCTTCTATGCGGCGGCGGATTGGGACATCAACCCCGACACGACTTTGGGCGTAGGCTATCTCTACCAACAACGCCACCTCGCGCCGTACAACGGCCTGCCCGTCGGCAGCAGCGGCAATTTACTGTCCCTACCCAACCACACTTTCGTTGGCGCGGATTGGAACAAATTTAAAATGAACAGCCATGACGTGTTTGCCGATTTGAAACATTATTTTGACGACGGCGGATACGGCAAAATCGGTATGCGCTATTCCGACCGCGATGCCGACTCTAACTACACCTTCGCCGCCAACAAACTTTCTGCCGACAATAAGGCAAACGTCGTCGGCTTAGGCACGGAAATCAAACAAAAAGCCTTCGCGGTTGACGCAAGCTACAGCCGTCCGTTTGCCTTGGGCAACACCGCAAACGAACTCGTCGTCGGCGCGGACTACAACCGCCTGCGCAGCACCAACGAACAAGGCCGTGCAGCCGTTGCGCGTAATGTTGCCTTGGGCGATTTCCACTCTGTTCCCTATGTCAACCTGATGCAGAACGCCCGTGCCGGCGCGCGTGGTTACAGCCATACCGTCGCTACTGAAAACCTTGACGAATTCGGCGTTTACGGCAAATCCGTCTTCCATCCGGTCGACAGGCTGTCGCTCATCGGCGGCTGGCGTTTGGGACACTACAAAATCGAAGCGGGCGAAGGTGACGAGTTGCACAAAGCCAGCAAAACCAAGTTTACCGGCTACGCAGGCGCAGTTTACGACTTGAATGACAACAACAGCCTCTACGCCAGCTTCTCCCAACTCTACACGCCGCAAACCAGCCTCGGCACCGACGGCAACCTGCTTAAAGCGCGCGAAGGCAACCAGTTTGAAGTCGGCTACAAAGGCAGCTACATGGACGACCGCCTCAACACCCGCGTCTCCCTCTACCGCCTGAAAGACAAAAACGCCGCCGCACCGCTGAACCCGAACAACCGCAACACCCGTTACGCCGCCTTGGGCAAACGCGTGATGGAAGGCGTTGAGACCGAAATCAGCGGCGCGATTACACCGAAATGGCAAATCCACGCAGGTTACAGCTATCTGCACAGCCAAATCAAAACCGCCGCCAACTCGCGCGACGACGGCATCTTCCTGCTGATGCCCAAACACAGCGCAAACCTGTGGACGACTTACGAAGTTACGCCCAAGCTGACCCTCGGCGGCGGCGTGAACGTGATGAGCAGCATCTCCTCAGCAGCAGGGCTGCGTGCAGGCGGCTACGCCACCTTCGACGCCATGGCGGCATACCGCTTCACGCCTAAGCTGAAGCTGCAAATCAACGCCGACAACATCTTCAACCGCCACTACTACGCCCGCGTCGGCAACGCAAACACTTTCAACATTCCCGGCTCGGAGCGCAGCCTGATGGCAAACCTCCGCTACGACTTCTAAAAACGGGAAAAGCAAAAGGAAAACAAATCACCGCCAAAAACCAGAAGACCAACACATTACGGAAACAGACCGGACAGGCAGGACACACCACCTGTCCGGTTTTATCATTTATAGTGGATTAACTTTAAACCAGTACGGCGTTGCCTCGCCTTGCCGTACTATCTGTACTGTCTGCGGCTTCGTCGCCTTGTCCTGATTTAAATTTAATCCACTATATGTTCATGTTTGACATAGAGAAACAGCAGATATAGCCCAAAGGTCGTCTGAAAATCCGACAACCCGATAACACACACCCCCCACCCCACCAACACAACCGACAACCCCGCCATGACCTCACGCACCGCACACTGGCAAGCCGCCCGCCTGCTGCAAGCCGAAGAAACCCATATCCGTTCCGAGCACACCGGCCGCAGCTACCGCATCCAAACCGCCGCCATCGGCGACCCGCCCCCACAAGGCTATCCCGTCCTCCATATCCTCGACGGCGACGCCTTCTTTCCCGCCGCCCTCAGCATGGCGCAATCCCTGCTCATCAACCCCATGACCCGAAGCCGCGCCGCCTGCCTCATCGTCAGCATCGGCTACCCCAACGGCGAAGTCCGCGACCTGACCCAACGCGCACTCGACTACACCCCGCCCCTGCCCGAAACCGCCACCGAAGCAGACCGCCGCCAGTACGGACAAGCCGACCGCTTCGCCGCCTTCCTCGACCACGAACTCGCCCCGGCCCTTGCCGCCAAATACCCCGTCAACCCCAAAGAACAAGCCCTGTTCGGACACTCCTTCGGCGCATTGTTCGGACTCTATTCCCTCTTCACCGCCCCCGACCGCTTCAAACACAACCTGCTCGCCTCCCCCTCTGTCTGGTGGCACAACCGCCGCGTCCTCGACTTCCTCCCGTCCGCCCTTCCCGCCGACACCGCCGTCCGCATCAGCGTCGGCGAACACGAAGGCCGCAGCAACCGCCCCGAACAAATCGGCAGGGAAATGGTCGCCCAAGCCAAACTGCTTGCCGGTACCCTCCAACACCTCGGCGCAGATGCACAATTCACCCTCTACCCCAACGCCAACCACGGCAACACCCCCTTCTACGCCCTCCCCGACCACATCGAATACCTCCGCCAAGCGTGGCAGAAGAAATAAACCGGCAGAAACGACAAGCCGTATGCCCAGCAAACAGGAATACGGCTTGAGTGATGGCAGTTGGGGATTTTCAGACGACCTTGGATTCATCTTTTATGCAATCAACGCAGGTTTTATTCAATTATAGTGGATTAAATTTAAATCAGGACAAGGCGACGAAGCCGCAGACAGTACAGATAGTACGGCAAGGCGAGGCAACGCCGTACTGGTTTAAAGTTAATCCACTATAAATTGGAAATCCAACCCGTAGCCGTGGGCTTTGCCCACAAAATCTACTATCTAAAAATCCAAATCAGACAACAGCCAAATGGGCATCCATTTTGGCTTTCATCTCGTGGGCAAAGCCCACGCTACTTGTTGCCGCAACGACAACCTGTCCCTTCCCCCGTCCGGCGGGGGAAGGTTAGGATGGGGGTGGCTTTATGGGTCTAGGTCAAATAAATTCGTACAACCCGTAGAGCCACCCTCTCCCCAGTCCTCTCCCGCCGGACGGGAGAGGGGGCAGGTTGCAGGTAAAAATAAGGTTGTCTGAAAACTCTGAGAGTTGAGTTTTGGAGAAACAAACTCACTCCCTCCGTTTTCAGACAACCTTTTATTCAATCAATATAGGCTTGAGATAACTCAGGTAGCGTGGGCTTTGTCCACGAAATCTACCACCTGACAATCCAAATCAGACAACAGCCGAATAGGTATCCATTTTGACTTTCATCTCGTGGGCAAAGCCCACGCTACGGATTACTACTCATTGCAGCAACGACAACTTGTCCCTTCCCCCGTCCGGCGGGGGAAGGTTAGGATGGGGGTGGCTTTGCGACTTTAGGTCAAATCAAATTTGTACAATCCGTAGGGCCACCCTCTCCCCAGCCCTCTCCCGCCGGACGGGAGAGGGGGCAGGTTACAGGTAAAAATAAGGTCGTCTGAAAACTTTGAGATTTGAGTTTTAGAGAAACTCGTTCACTCCCGTTTTCAGACGACCTCGTTTATTCAATCAAAACAGACTTGAGATAACCCAAGTAGCGTGGGCTGCGCCCACGAAATCTGCTATCTAAAAAATCCAAATCAGACAACAGCCGAATGAACATCCATTTTGGCATTCGTTTCGCGGGCAAAGTCCACGCTACGGGAGACCTTTGCAAAAAAGCCATTCCTGTCATCGGCAATCCGGATTTATTCTGAGACCTTTGCAAAATTCCCCAAAATCCCCTAAATTCCCACCAAGACATTTAGGGGATTTTCCATG
>NZ_AJMT01000106.1:0-7878 GCF_000260655.1 Neisseria sicca VK64 | reverse complement strand
GTCGGTATCGCATGAATTCCCTTTTTTAAATTAAATTTTTGTTTTTCGGAAAGATTTTTGTCGGATACAAGTATCCGACCTACGTTGAAACCGAACAATCCATGTAGGTCGGATTCTCGAATCCGACATTCCAATCATTCCCGAATTTTCTCAAGGTGTGGACATCGTTTTTTTGTCGGATACAAGTATCCGACCTACGTTGAAACCGAACAATCCATGTAGGTCGGATTCTCGAATCCGACATTTCAATCATTTCTGAATTTTCGCAGGGTGTGAACATCGGCTTTTTTGTCGGATACGAGTACATGTAGGTCGGATTCCCGAATCCGACGTTTCAATCATTCCCGAATTTTCGCAATGTGCAAACATCGGCTTTTTGTCGGATACAAGTATCCGACCTACGTCGAAACCGAACAATCCACGTAGGTCGGATTCTCGAATCCGACGTTTCAATCATTCCCGAATTTCCGCAATGTGTGGACATCGTTTTTTTGTCGGATACTTGTATCCGACATTTCAATCATTCCCGAAAATGGCTTTTTCGTCGGATCCCAGTATCCGAATACGTCTTAGCGGCATTCGGATGGTGCAAATCGAGCAGGCAGCGTTCCTGGTGTAACGGGAGTCAGGCCATAATGGTCTGCAGTTGCATGGGTATCGGATGAACATGCCCATTGCACCACGCCCATATTAGCGGAGGTAAAGGCTTGCTGCAGGGTATCGTATCCACCTCCTGTTGCTCTAGGGACAAAAGGTGTCAAGGTCAAAGTATTGGCATTGTTATCCAAACCCACGGCTGCGGCATTATAAGTAATGGTAATCACGCCGCTTGTCGGGTCGCCTTGTATAGAATCTACATACTTACTGTATACACCCGTATTGTTGTTGCGAGTATTCAATTCGACAATGGCATTACGCAGATAAACTGGAGACGTCCTTCCATCTACAACAATTTCATTCTTTAAGGGAGCAACCAACAATAGCCCTTCTGCAATACGGGTACGTATGGCGTAATTTTGATAGGCTGGCAATGCAATTGCCGCCAAAATGCCGATAATAGCGATCACTACCATCAGCTCAATCAAGGTAAAGCCTCTATTTTTTGTATGTATTGTTTGTAAAAACACAATAGCCCCCTTATTAAATCTTGAAAAACGACTCCGAAAGATGAATCCGATTGAAATTTATTTTACTTGATAGAAAAACACCCGCCGCAGCGGGTGTTTCTGATTGATTAGATTAGCGGCATTGTGCAGGAGCGTATTTAGCTTGCAGAGTACCAGCAGTAGCAATTGCGATGTTTGATGCATCTGCAGTTGCATGAGTAGCAGAAGAGCAACCCCAGTCCAAAGCACCTGTAGCACCAGCTGCAATAGCGGCTTGCAGACTTTGACCGTTACCGCCACTACGTACCCATGGAGTAAGAGTCAAGGTGTTTTCTGTACCTCCAACACCAACGTTGGCCGCATTGTAAGTAATGGTAATAAGACCAGTAGTACCATCCATTTGAATCCTGTTAACATATTTAGAGTTGGCACCAGTATTATCATTTTGTGCGTTCCAAGTTGTAGCAACACGTGTCAGGTCGTTAGCTGCTGCAGAACCTTCTGTAGCAATAGCTTGTTTGGCGGATTCAGCCAAGCTCAAACCTTCAGTTACGCGGGTACGTACGGTGTAGTCTTGGTAAGCCGGCAGGGCGATGGCAGCCAGAATACCGATAATTGCGATTACGATCATCAATTCGATCAGGGTGAAACCTTTTTGGATTGCTTTCATTTAATAAACTCCAGTTTAAAAAGTGTTGTGAATAAAAAAATGTTTGTTGTTAAAAAACCGTAATGTGTTTGGCTCTGCTTGTTTATGAGTAAAACCATCAAGTAGAAGGAATATACAGCTTCCCGGTTTAGGCTTCGTTGCTTCGTTTCCCTTGCCGGACGTAATGTATCAAGCAGGGGATGTGCCAAGTCTGGATTTTTTTGGATTTTTTATGAAAATATTTTGTAATTTTATGTTTTTAATAGGTTTAAATTTATTTTGAAGGATTTTTCGGGCAGATTTGGGCTTTTTTATGACGTAGGATTGTTTCTGCGATATGACGTGTTTTGTCATTTTTTGATTTTTTTTGGGGAAGTGAAGAAGACGTTTTGTGTCACGTGCCGTGTTTCGTCACTTTTGAAAGCCTGTTTTAATAATATTTGAATATTTAGACAAGCGGTATTATTTTTCAGATAAACGGTATTTTTGAAATTTAGATATTCCCAATATATTGATTTTTCGAATATTTTTAATATGATATTTTGATATTTGGTATTTATTTGAGATGAACGGTAATTCTAAATGAGAATTTATGGGAATTAATTTAATTTTGAATGGTTGTTTTCAGCGCCCGAAGCCTCTTTTAAAAAGGGGATAACCGATAGGGATACCCATCCTCCCCTTGTTCGATTTTACACATTATTTTTGGCAGATTCTGCCTGCATTAGCTGATGGCGATAATGATATAGTGGATTAAATTCAAATCAGGACAAGGCGACGAAGCCGCAGACAGTACAGATAGTACGGAACCGATTCACTTGGTGCTTCAGCACCTTAGAGAATCGTTCTCTTTGAGCTAAGGCGAGGCAACGCCGTACTGGTTTAAAGTTAAGTCACTATACTTGGTCTTGATTTGAATCTATATATAGATGATGGAAACGGCAAAAGGTCGTCTGAAAATCTCGAATTGAGGTTTTCAGACGACCTTTTGGGTCTGTTTTATCGGTGAAGCTTAGAAACCGGGTTGCTAAGGCTAGCTTGGGTTTTGACCATCAAGCCAGCGGGGCGAGCAGTTTGTCGAAGGCTTCTTCAAACTGTTTCAAACCGTCTTCCTGCAAGCGGTTGGCGAGGGTTTCTACGTCTATGCCGAGCGCGGCGGTTTCGGCAAGCTGCGCTTGTGCTTCTTCTACGCCTTCGGTCAGCGTGGATTTGGCTGTACCGTGGTCGATGAAGGCTTTGAGGGTGGCGTCGGGGACGGTGTTGACGGTGTGCGCGCCGATCAGGCTGTCAACGTAGAGCGTGTCGGGATAGGCGGGGTTTTTGACGCCTGTGGATGCCCATAAGAGTTGCACGCGGTTTGCGCCTTTGGCTTCCAGCGCGGCAAATTCGGGGCTGCCGAAGTATTGCGCCCAGTCTTGGTAGGCGGCTTTGGCAAGGGCGATGGCGATTTTGCCTTTGAGGTGGTCGGGCAGCGTGGCGTCCAGCGCGCCGTCCACGCGTGAGATGAAGAAGCTGGCGACGGCTTGGATATGGGCAACGCTTTGTCCGGCTGCCAAGCGTTTGGCGATGCCGCGCGCGTAGGCTGCGTAGGCTTTGAGGGTTTGGGCGCGTGAGAACAGCAGGGTCAGGTTCACGCTGATGCCGTCGGCGATGAGGGTTTCGAGTGCTTCGATGCCTGCGTCGGTGGCGGGGACTTTAATCATGGCATTTTTACGCGCGATGGCGGCATGGAGGCGGCGGGCTTCTTCTACCGTGCCTTGTGCGTCTTTGGCAAGCTCGGGGGAAACTTCGAGGCTGACGAAACCGGTTTTGCCGCCGGTGGATTCGTGTTCGGCAAGGCAAACGTCGCAAGCTGCCTGTACGTCGGCAATCGCCATGGTTTCGTAGCGTTGTTTGGGGCTGAGGTCTTGCTGCTTGAGGGCGGCGACTTCATCGGCGTAAAGCGCGTCGCCGGCGAAGGCTTTTTGGAAGATGGCGGGATTGGAAGTGACGCCGCACACGCCTTGTTTCAGCATTTGCGCCAATTCGCCGCTTTGTACGAGCGAGCGGGAAAGGTTGTCCAGCCAGATTTGTTGTCCTAATGCTTTAACGTCCGATAAAATAGTCATCTCTGATTCCTTTAAATATAGGTTATTTGCGAAGCAGGCGGTAATGCTACCCCTATTCGGAAAATTTGGATAGTTTATTAGGGCATTTAATGATGTCCAAAACGATATAAAACGAACACAAAAAGGCATGAAATTATGGCAGGAAACGGTCAATATCTCGATTGGGCGCGCGAAGTGTTGCACACCGAAGCGGAAGGCTTGCGCGAAATTGCGGCAGAATTAGACGAAAACTTCGTCCTTGCGGCAGACGCGCTGCTGCACTGCAAAGGCAGGGTCGTCATCACAGGCATGGGCAAGTCGGGACATATCGGGCGCAAAATTGCGGCGACTATGGCTTCGACCGGCACACCCGCGTTTTTCGTCCATCCTGCGGAAGCGGCACACGGCGATTTGGGTATGATTGTGGACAACGACGTCGTCATCGCGATTTCCAATTCCGGCGAAAGCGACGAAATCGCCGCCATCATCCCCGCGCTCAAACGCAAAAACATTACCCTCATCTGCATCACCGCCCGCCCCGATTCGACCATGGCGCGCCATGCCGACATTCACATCACCGCGTCAGTTTCCAAAGAAGCCTGCCCGCTGGGACTTGCCCCGACCACCAGCACCACCGCCGTCATGGCTTTGGGCGACGCATTGGCAGTCGTCCTGCTGCGCGCGCGCGCGTTCACGCCCGACGATTTCGCCTTGAGCCACCCCGCCGGCAGCCTTGGCAAACGACTGCTTTTACGCGTTGCGGACATCATGCACCAAGACGACGCGCTGCCCGCCGTCCGACTCGGCACGCCCTTAAAAGAAGCCATCGTCAGCATGAGCGAAAAAGGCTTGGGTATGCTGGCGGTAACGGACGATCAAGGTCGTCTGAAAGGCGTGTTTACCGACGGCGATTTGCGCCGCCTGTTCCAACAGCGCGACCGCTTTGACGGGCTGACCGTCGATGAAATCATGCACCCCTCCCCCAAAACCATCCCCGCCGAACGCCTAGCCACCGAAGCCCTGAAAGTCATGCAGGCAAACCATGTGAACGGGCTTTTGGTAACCGACGCCGACGGCGTGCTGACCGGCGCGCTGAATATGCACGATTTACTGATGGCGCGGATTGTGTAAAGGCGGGCTAACCGTTTTCAGACGACCTTTATGTTAGAATAGGTCGTCTGAAACCTAGCAATCCGCAAGGAAACACTATGCAAACCTTAGACCCCGAGCTGCAACAGCGCGCGGCGCATATCAAGCTGCTGATATTGGATGTGGACGGCGTTTTGACCGACGGCCGCATCTTCATCCGCGACGACGGCGAAGAAATCAAATCGTTCCACACCCTGGACGGACACGGCTTGAAGATGCTTCAGGCAAGTGGCGTGCAGACTGCGGTTATCACAGGTCGGGATGCGCCCTCCGTCGGCATCCGCATCAAACAGTTGGGCATAAATTACTACTTCAAAGGCATTTCGGACAAACGTGCCGCCTATGAAGAATTGCGCGCGCAGGCAGGCGTAGAAGAAGGCGAGTGCGCCTTTGTCGGCGACGACGTGGTCGATTTGCCGGTGATGGTGCGCTGCGGATTGCCGGTTGCCGTTCCCGACGCGCATTGGTTTGCGCTGCAACACGCCGCCTATATTACGAAACACGCGGGCGGCGCGGGCGCGGTGCGCGAAGTGTGCGACCTGATTATGCGCGCGAAAGGTACGCTGGGCGCGGCTTTGAACGAGTACATCAAATGAAAGTAAGATGGCGGTACGGAATCGCATTCCCTTTGGTGCTGGCGGTCGCGCTCGGCGGATTGTCGGCATGGCTGGGGCGTATCAGCGAAATCGACATTGAAGAAGTCAAACTTAACCCCAACCAGCCGCAATACACGATGGACGGCATAGACGGACGGCGGTTTGACGAACAAGGTCGTCTGAAAGAGCATCTGAGCGCAAAAGGGGCGAAACAGTTTCCCGAAAGCAACGACGTCCATTTCGAGCTGCCGCACCTCGTCTTCTTCCAAGAAGGCAGCCGGCTTTACGACGTCGGCAGCGACGAAGCCGTGTACAACACCCAAACCAAACAACTCCTGTTCAAACACAACGTCGTCCTGACCAAAGCCGCCGATGCCAAGCGGCAGGCTGGCGTCGTCAAAACCGATCTCCTGCACGTCGACACCGAATCGCAATACGCCCAAACCGACACGCCCGTTACCTTCCAATACGGCGAATCGAGCGGCAACGCCGAAGGTCTGACGTATGACCACAAAAAAGGTTTGTTGAACTTCCCATCCAGAGTGAAAGCCACGATTTATGATACAAAAAATATGTAAGGCATGTGTTTTAACCGCATTTTTCGCCACCGCCCCCGCCTACGCCCTGCAAAGCGACAGCAAGCAGCCGATACAGATTGAAGCCGACCAAGGCTCGCTCGACCAAAACAACCAAAGCACCACCTTCACCGGCAACGTCATCATCAAACAAGGCACGCTCAACATCCGCGCCGGCAGCGTCAACGTCTCCCGCAACGACAAAGGCGAACAGTTTATGAAAGCCAGCGGCTCGCCCGTCCGCTTCAGCCAGACGCTCGACGACAACAAAGGCACGGTTAACGGACAAGCCAACAACGTAACCTACTCCTCCGCCATCAACCTCGTTACCCTGACCGGCAACGCCAAAGTCCAACGTGGCGGCGACGTTGCCGAAGGCGCAGTCATCACCTACAACACCAAAACCGAAGTCTATACCATCAACGGCAGCTCGAAATCAGGCGCCAAATCCGCCGCCAAATCCGGCAGGGTTAGCGTCGTCATCCAGCCGTCCAGCACCCAAAAAACCAAATAACCAATATCTGACAACACAAAAGGTCGTCTGAAAACCAAAGCAGCAAAAACCCCAAACAACATTTTCAGACGACCTCCGAACCAAGAGTCATTTATGAGCGAAAACACCAGCCGCCTCGTCGTTCAAAACCTGCAAAAAAGTTTCAAAAAACGCCAAGTCGTCAAAAGCTTCTCCCTCGAAATCGAAAGCGGCGAAGTCATCGGCCTGCTCGGTCCCAACGGCGCAGGCAAAACCACCAGCTTCTACATGATCGTCGGACTCATCGCCGCCGACGCAGGCAGCGTTACCCTTGACGGACAAGAACTGCGCCACCTGCCCATACACGAACGCGCCCGCCTCGGCGTCGGCTACCTGCCCCAAGAAGCCTCGATTTTCCGCAAAATGACCGTCGAACAAAACATCCGCGCCATTTTAGAAATCAGCACCAAAGACAAAAGCCGCATCGACGGCGAAGTCGAAAAACTGCTTGCCGACCTCAACATCGGCCACCTGCGCCACAACCCCGCCCCCTCCCTGTCCGGCGGCGAGCGCCGACGCGTCGAAATCGCCCGCGTACTCGCCATGCAACCGCGTTTCATCCTCTTGGACGAACCCTTTGCCGGCGTTGACCCCATCGCCGTCATCGACATCCAAAAAATCATCGACTTCCTCAAATCGCGCGGCATCGGTGTACTCATTACTGACCACAACGTACGCGAAACCCTCAGCATCTGCGACAGAGCCTACATCATCAGCGACGGCACCGTTCTCGCCTCCGGCAAGCCGGACGACTTGGTCAACAACGAACAAGTCCGCTCCGTCTATCTCGGCGAAAACTTCAAATACTGATTTCAAATACTGATCATGATAAACCGCACAATCAATTGTGTGGTTTTAAAATAACAAAGCATCAGAAAGGTCGTCTGAAAACGTTTTCAGACGACCTTTAATTTTATTTCTTCAATTCTTTCAACAAAGACGTTAACCCTTCCACACCGTCGAATGTACCCGGCACTTTATCGGGATTGGACAGAATACTGCTGAAAATCAGGTTTTCGAATTTTTCCAGCGCGTCTTTATCATCAGTTTTTATTTTTTTCGCGTACTCGGCATAGCTTTGGATAAATTGGCACAACGACTGCCGCAGTTCCAACTGCATGATTTGAGTCTGTATCGAATGGTATAGTCAATTAAAAACAAAATAGTACAATACTCAACTTTGA
>NZ_AJMT01000105.1:0-2004 GCF_000260655.1 Neisseria sicca VK64 | reverse complement strand
AGCGATGTGCCTGATAGTCAGATGGTTAAGGATGCAGAAAAAGTGGCAGGTCCTTCGCAAGAGCAGCCACGCGGTTTGTTACAGCGCTTAATGCGTAAATTATTGGGAAAACGCTAAAAAGGACATGTAATGAAAGAAAATAAAATTATCTTTACCGGTCCGGTTGGAGTAGGTAAAACAACAGCAATTTCTGCGTTATCAGATGAGCCGCCTGTACAAACAGATGCATCTGCATCAGATATGACGCTGGTTCGTAAGGGGTATACCACCGTAGCAATGGATTATGGTGTGATCCATTTGGATGAAGAAGTCAAAGTTCATTTATATGGTACACCGGGGCAAGAACGTTTTAACTTTATGTGGGAAATTCTAAGCCAGGGTAGTATGGGATTGGTATTGCTTTTGGATAATACACGAACAAACCCATTGAAGGATTTGCAATTCTTCTTGGAAGCATTCCGAGAATTATTGAAAACAGCGCCATTAGTAGTAGGCGTTACTAAAATGGATATTCGTTCATTGCCAAGCGTTGATGTATATCAGAAATATTTAGCACAAAATAATTTTAATGTACCGGTTTTTGAGATTGATGCTCGTAGAGAAGATGATGTCAAACAATTGGTTAGCGCAATGTTGTTCTCAATTGATCCGGGTTTAGAGGTATAAAATGGAATCAACACTTTCTTTGCAATCAAATTTATATCCCAGAATTACACCTGCTGGTGCTTATTATGCAGTAACCAGCGATACACCAAGCGCAAGTAGAACATTGCTATATAGCTTATTGCGTGCAAACCCGTCAGAGGTCATTAGTAGCGAAAAAATTCTAGCTTGGGCTGATACCAGTGATATTAATACAGCTTTAAACTTGTTGTACCGTTTGCAACGTTTAGAGTTTTTATATGGTGATGAAAATATTAGTAACGAAGATATTCATTTGACAGACGAGCAGTTACCGGAATTGTTAGAGCAGTTGTCTAATTCAGGTAAAGCTTTGCTGGCTGATGAGAATGGCCTGTATTTTGCCAATGCTAATTTTCATCATGAAGCTGCCGAAGAGTTAGGCCTGTTGGCAAGCGAGGTGGCTAAGATGGAAGATGGTCATCGTCTGCTGATTCGTAACAATTTGCATATCAATAATAGTGCGTGGGGGATTTGTGATCCTTCTGGTCAGAGCGAGTTAACATTTTTCCCATTGTATATTGGGGAAACTAAGCTGATTCTAGTTATAGGTGGTATGCCTGACTTAAATAAAGAGGCGTTTGTGACACTGGTTAAAGTGTTGTACCACAGATATGGTAGCCGCCAGCAAACTATATAACTAAAGTTATAATTTGAGAATGGAATAAATATGCAACAATTATTAATCTCTGTGTTGAGTGATTTAAATAATACTTCTCCCGATATTACAGCTTCAGCTGTAATATCGACTGATGGTTTGCCAATTGCTACAATGCTTCCATCACATTTGAATGCGGACAGAGTTGGTGCTATGTCTGCAACATTGTTGGCATTGGGCAACCGTTCAGTGCATGAGCTGGCATGTGGTGAGTTGGATCAAGTGATGGTCAAAGGTAAAACAGGTTATATTCTGTTGAGTCAAGCAGGTGATAATGCAGTATTGGCACTGATGGCGAAGGAAAGCGGTAAGCTGGGTTTGATCTTGCTGGATGCTAAACGTGCTGCTAAACATATTGCAGAAATTTTATAAAACCGCGTATAAATCATATCATTAATGATAATAGGGGATTAATTCTTGACTTCTTGTTTTTTTTAAGATAGAATCCCCCTTCTAATTCCCCGATAGCTCAGTCGGTAGAGCGACGGACTGTTAATCCGCAGGTCCCTGGTTCGAGCCCAGGTCGGGGAGCCAAATATCAAAAGCCTGAACATCGAAAATATGTTCAGGCTTTTTTATAAGGTAGATTGTATTGATATTTTCTTTATTCAGTTGTTTCGTGGAATTGTTGTCATAAAAGCAAACCTGTTGCATCTTACAAATAG
>NZ_AJMT01000104.1:0-1576 GCF_000260655.1 Neisseria sicca VK64 | reverse complement strand
CAACGACCAAATCGGCATCCCGCGCGAGATGACCGACATCCACGGCAATCTCTTATGGTACGGCGAATACACCGCCTGGGGTCGTCTGAAAAAGGATGAACGGGTTTACAAGGATGCACATCAGCCGTTCAGATTGCAAAACCAGTATTATGATGAAGAGACGGGGCTGCATTACAACCTGATGCGGTATTACGAGCCTGAGACCGGGCGATTTGTGAATCAGGACCCGATTGGGTTGTTGGGGGGTAGTAACCTTTATCGATTTGCTCCTAATATACAGAGTTGGACGGATGTGTTAGGTTTGGAGGGAAAATTAACTATTTTCTCGGATCCTAGTGACTTTGTAGGGCATGCGTTTATTGGCTTGGAGGAAAATGGGAAAACGCAATATATTGGACAATGGCCTGATGGAGATGGATTTAGATATAAATCAAAAGATATTGCAAGTATTCTTATGAGTGATATGGGAGGAGCTATGGATTTCAATGATATTTCACATTTGGGGAGTTCACATTTGGTATCAAGAAGCTATAATTTAACTGATAAACAAATGGTGAAGGTTAAAAATTACATAAATGATTTTAATAGTAAAAATACTGAAACTTCTGGCTATAACTTACGTAACAGGCAATGTGCAAGTTTTGCTTATGGAACGAGTCAAGCTGCTGGCATAGAAGAAATGAAGATGTCTGGTTGGGTTACTCCCGCTTCGCTTGCAAGAAAAATTAGAAGGCTTAATAAAGGTAAATAATCATGAAAATTTTAACAGGATTAATAGCATCAATTTTGGTATCTTCAACTCCTCCTTATATTTCAAATTATCATTATGATCCAGGGTTTGGAGGTTGGTTCAAAATAATTTTAGCCGAACAACGAAGTAAAAAAGAATGTGGAAGCATTAATATAAGTGCTAATCAAATAAATTTTACCTTTTCATGTAATGGTGAAATTGGTAAGGGTTCAATTCCATTAAGTAGAATCTATTTTGAATATAAAAATAATATTTTATCTGCACAGAATAAACAGAGTGGGAAGAATATTTTTTCCATTTATTGTTCCAATGAGCAATTTGAGAAGATTAAATTATATATTGGAAATAATATGCAATAAGCAATCCGTAGTTTGGATGAAACCTTCAATTCTGATGTAGGGTGGACAATTGCTTCCCACACCCCCTTTCGGGCTACCTGAAAAAGTGCAGGCTGCTTTTCAAAGCCCCAAAACGGTTCCACGCCCCGCACAAAACCTTCAAATTCTGATGTTAGGGTGTGTACGGAATGCACGCACGCGGTTTCTGTTTTTCAGACGGCCTCACTATCTTCTTTGAGGTCGTCTGAAACATTTGTTCTTTAACAATCTCATTAGCAGTTAACATAGAGGCCGTCTGAAAACCAACTTTCAGACGACCTCTACCAAATCGCCTCCCCCGACGGCGGCGCACGGCTGCTGTTTGCCGAAGTCGATTCCGGGTGCGGCATTTACCAACTGGTCGCCCAGCTCGACCGCAACGGCCGCCATATCCGCCTCTGCTACGACGACAACGGGCTGCCGCACAGCATTTACGACGGCAGCGGCC
>NZ_AJMT01000103.1:0-35397 GCF_000260655.1 Neisseria sicca VK64 | reverse complement strand
TAGTGGATTAAATTTAAATCAGGACAAGACGACGAAGCCGCAAACAGTACAGATAGTACGGAACCGATTCACTTGGTGCTTCAGCACCTTAGAGAATCGTTCTCTTTGAGCTAAGGCGAGGCAACGCCGTACTGGTTTAAAGTTAATCCACTATAAAACTTACCGGAAGCTATCAATGCAGGTAAGATTGGTCAGGTAAAATTAGAAGCGATTGTCCACTATAAATCATTTGTTCAATAAGGAGACATCATGGAACCTTCCCCAGATGAAAAGCTTAAATCAGCAGTCGAATTAGATTTGTTATTAGATGATTTTGTTTTAGAAAAAAAGAACGATTATTTAAAAAGATTATTTGAATTTCCTAGCGGAAAATGGGTTGAAATTAAATATTTTTTTGATTCTGATTATTACGACTCAAATTATCAGAATTCACATATTTCCGTATGCTGGTTGCCGGATACTGATGGAGATTATGATACAAAACGTATAAATTGAACAATAACCCAATAAGGTCGTCTGAAATCAGTGGACTTAGCGCCAACAGTTTTCAGACGACCTTTTCATCACTTTATCTCAATCCACACCTAAATCAGGCAAACACCAGCTTGCCGCCCTCTTCTTTCACATGAATCGTGCTGTCGGGCGTGTATTTGCCTTCGAGCAGGGCTTTGGCCAGCGGGTTTTCGATTTCCGACTGGATGGCGCGTTTGAGCGGGCGTGCGCCGTACACGGGGTCGAAACCGGCTTTGGCAATCAAATCCAAGGCGGCATCGTCCACTTTCAGGTGCAGGTGCTGCGCTTCCAAACGTTTTTCCAAACCTTTGAGCTGGATTTTCGCAATGTTGCGGATATTCTCCTGATTCAGTCCGTGGAACACGACCACTTCGTCGATACGGTTGATCATTTCGGGGCGGAAGTAGGCTTTCACTTCTTCCATCACCGCTTCTTTCACGGCTTCGTAGTCCTGCGTACCCATTTGTTGGATGTGCTGGCTGCCGATATTGGAAGTCATGACGATGACGGTGTTTTTGAAGTCCACGGTGCGGCCTTGTCCGTCGGTCAAACGTCCGTCATCCAATACTTGCAACAGGATGTTGAACACGTCGGGATGAGCTTTTTCTACTTCGTCCAAAAGAATTACGCTGTACGGTTTGCGGCGGACTTGCTCAGTCAGGTAGCCGCCTTCTTCGTAGCCGACGTAGCCCGGAGGCGCACCGATTAAGCGGGCAACGGCATGTTTTTCCATGTATTCGGACATGTCGATGCGGATGAGGTGGTCTTCGCTGTCGAACAGGAAGCCCGCCAAGGCTTTGCACAACTCGGTTTTACCCACGCCGGTCGGGCCTAAGAACAGGAAGCTGCCGTAAGGCTTGTTCGGATCGGCAAGGCCGGAACGGCTGCGGCGGATGGCGTCGGACACGGCGCGCACGGCTTCGTCTTGACCGACCACTCGGCGGTGCAATACTTCTTCCATTTTCAGCAGCTTGTCGCGTTCGCCTTCCATCATTTTGGACACGGGGATGCCGGTCATGCGCGATACGATTTCGGCCACTTCGTCCGCGCCGACTTCGGTGCGGAAGAGTTTGTTTTGTTTTTTGCCGTCTGGGTTGCTTTCCGCCGCTTGCAACTGCGCACCCAATTTCGGTAACTCGCCGTATTCGAGTTCGGACGCACGGGCAAAATCGCCTTGGCGTTTGGCCTGCTCGATTTTGACCTTGATGTCGTCCATCTGTTTCTTGATGTCGGCGGTGCTGGAAGACGCGGCTTTTTCAGCTTTCCAGATTTCGTCCAAATCGGCGTATTCTTTTTGCAGACCGTCGATCTCTTCGTCTATCAGCTCCAAACGTTTTTTGCTGGCGTCGTCGCTTTCTTTGGCAACGTGCATTTTTTCCATTTTGAGCTGGATGATGCGGCGGTCGAGTTTGTCCATCTGCTCGGGTTTGCTGTCCAACTCCATTTTGATGCGACTGGCGGCTTCGTCAATCAAATCAATCGCTTTGTCGGGCAGGAAGCGGTCGGTGATGTAGCGGTCGCTCAATTCTGCGGCGGCAACAATGGCGGGGTCGGTGATGTCGATGCCGTGGTGGATTTCATAGCGTTCCTGCAAACCGCGCAGGATGGCGATGGTGTCTTCCACGCTGGGTTCGCCGACCAATACTTTTTGGAAGCGGCGTTCGAGTGCCGCGTCTTTTTCGATGTATTGGCGGTATTCGTCCAAGGTGGTCGCGCCGATGCAGTGCAGTTCGCCGCGTGCCAGGGCTGGTTTCAGCATATTGCCCGCGTCCATTGCGCCGTCAGTTTTGCCTGCGCCGACCAAAGTATGGATTTCATCAATGAAAATCAGGGTGTTGCCGTCGTCTTTCGCCAAGTCGTTCAACACGCCTTTCAAGCGCTCTTCAAATTCGCCGCGGTATTTCGCGCCGGCAATCAATGCCGCCAAATCCAAAACCAGCAGGCGTTTGTTGCGCAGGGATTCAGGTACTTCGCCATTGACGATGCGCTGTGCTAAGCCTTCGACGATGGCGGTTTTACCCACGCCCGGTTCACCGATCAGCACGGGGTTGTTTTTGGTGCGTCGTTGCAGCACCTGAATCGCGCGGCGGATTTCGTCGTCGCGGCCGATAACGGGGTCAAGCTTGCCGTCGCGGGCGCGCTGGGTCAGGTCGAGCGTGTATTTTTTCAGAGCATCTCGTTGGTCTTCGGCATTAGCATCGTTCACGTTTTGTCCTCCGCGTACCGCGTCGATCGCGGCATTGATGTTTTGTTCGGTCGCTCCGGCTTCTTTCAGGATTTTGCCGGTCGCATCGTTCTGCTGCACCAAGGCAAGCAGGAAAAGTTCGCTGGCGATATAGGCATCGCCGCGTTTGGTTGCCGCTTTGTCCATCAGGTTCAACACCGCCTGCAATTCGCGGCTGGGCAGAATATCGCCACCCTGACCGGACACTTTAGGCAGGCTGTTTAAATGCTGCTGCAAACGCTGTTTCACCTGCGGCACGTTCACGCCCGCATGAGCCAAGAGCGCGGCGGCTCCGCTGTTTTGGTCGTCAAGCAGGGCTTTCAGCACGAAGCCCGCTTCCAGATAGCTGCTGTCCGCAGCCAACGCCAAACTCTGAGCCTCTGCAAGGGCTTGTTGGAATTTGGCGGTTAATTTGTCGAATCTCATCTTTTTGGTTTCCTTTGGTTAGAATTTCGTTACACCCAATATAGGCCCAAATGTGGATAACTCAATAGCAAAATTTTATTAGGATAGAAAATTTTCAATATCTATATGTTTTATATTGAAATTATTATTATAAAATCTGTGCATAACTTTTATTGTTCAAGTTCATAACAGATTGCTGACATAAAAAATAAAGACTTTCAAATTAGCAAAAAGGTCGTCTGAAAACATTTTCAGACGACCTTTTGGGCGACCAAATATAGTGGATTAAATTTAAATCAGGACAAGGCGACGAAGCCGCAGACAGTACAGATAGTACGGCAGGCGAGGCAACGCCGTACTGGTTTAAAGTTAATCCACTATACTATCTAAACAATCTGTTCGCATAATATCAAAACAAGACAAACCGCTACCAGACTCCGACAAAACTCCTTTTTACCCTTCCATATACCCCTGTTCCCGCATCGAGCAGACTTCTTTCGCCGTGACAATAAAATGATCCAAAAGTGAGACATCAACCAATGCCAAAGCCTGTTTCAGACGACCTGTGAATGCAATGTCGGATTGCGAAGGCGTTGCCGAACCGCCGGGATGATTATGCGCGATAATCAGGCTGTCGGCGTATTCGTCCAATGCGAGCTTGACGATTTCCCTGATATAGACGGTATTTTCTGCCACCGTTCCGCGCGAGAGTTCGCGCATGGCAATCAGCCTGTTTTGGCGGTTAAGCAAAAGCGCGGTGCTGACTTCTATCTTTTCGTGCCCTAAATGCAGGCGCAGATAATCGGCAACGGCTTTCGGACTGGAAAGCGTGATGTTCTCCTGTAAATCCTCGCCCAAAATCCGCCTGCCGATTTCTTTGACGACGGCAAATTGGGTAAAACTCGCCAAACCCATGCCCTTGTATGCGGAAAGCGTTTTAGCGTCGGCGCTCATCAGCTTGCCCAAACTGCCAAACTCGTTCAGCAGATAACGCGCCAAATCCACCGCGCTCATCCCGCGCGTACCTACCCGCAGCAAAATCGCCAGCAACTCCGCATCGCTCAACGCGCCTGCGCCATGCGCCAACAATTTCTCGCGCGGCCGCTCGCCTTCAGGCCATTGTTTGATACTCATGTTTTACCCCTTGCGTGAACATTCACGAAAAAAATTTGTTTGAAAATCTGCTTGTTATTACACTTTTTACAACGAAATGCTTATCAAGCAATTAATGTAAATATTTCATATTTTATTATATTTTGAATGAATATTTAAAATATAAGCATAATATTCATATAAATTAATTGCATAAAAACAACGCGCTCAACTTCGCTTGTGAAAGCGATTGCCTTTCCTTATTCACCCGTATGGATTGACCGCAGATTCAATCTGACAGGTTTCAAAATGTCCTGTTTAAATCAAATCCGCAGGAAATCAGCCCCTTCGGGCAATTTCGTATTGCCCCTGCGTGCCATAGGCTAATATAATAGCGAGTTCGGCGGAGGCGGTTTATCCTTGGATTTCCACCCGTTTCCCATCCATGCTGCCCGTGCGCTTCACAAGAGTTTCAGACGACGTTGCGACGTTGCGACTCCCGCCAGCAATCAAACAGCTTTTTATCACCCTTTCGAAAATCCGTTTTGCCGGTACTCGTCATTTTTATTGGAGTATTGCCATTATGACCGCAACCACTGCGTCTTCAGCCAAACCTTATCTTAAAATCCAAGGCTTGGTGAAAAAGTTTGGTGACAATTACGCTGTCGATAACATCGACTTGGATATTTATCAACATGAAATCTTTGCCCTTTTGGGCAGCTCCGGCAGCGGCAAATCCACGCTGCTGCGTATGCTGGCGGGCATGGAAAGCCCTAATCAGGGCAAAATCATTCTGGACGGTCAAGACATTACCAAACTTGCCCCCTACGAGCGCCCCATCAATATGATGTTTCAAAGCTATGCGCTGTTCCCGCACATGACTGTGGAACAGAACATTGCCTTCGGTCTGAAACAAGACAAAATGCCCAAAGATGAAATCGCTGCGCGCGTGGAAGAAATGCTGCGTCTGGTGCAGATGACCAAATACGCCAAGCGCAAACCGCATCAATTATCCGGCGGCCAGCAACAGCGTATCGCTTTGGCACGCAGCTTGGCAAAGCGTCCGAAAATCCTGCTGCTTGACGAACCTCTCGGCGCGTTGGACAAAAAATTGCGTCAACAAACCCAGCTCGAATTGGTCAATACGCTGGAACAAGTCGGCGTAACCTGCATCATGGTCACGCACGACCAAGAAGAGGCGATGACGATGGCGACCCGCATCGCCATTATGTCTGACGGTCAGTTGCAACAGGTCGGTACGCCCAGCGACGTGTACGACTACCCCAACAGCCGCTTTACCGCCGAATTCATCGGCGAGACCAATATTTTCGGTGGCGTCGTGATTGACGACCATGCCGATTATGCCGTTATCGAATGCGAAGGTTTGGAAAACCACGTCCGCATCGACCACGGTCTGGGCGGCCCGAGCGAACAAGACATTTGGGTCAGCATCCGTCCCGAAGACATTGATTTGTACAAAGAAAAACCCGACCACTTGGGCAGCTTCAACTGGGCAAAAGGCACGGTAGAAGAAATCGCCTACTTGGGCAGCTTCGCGATTTACCACATCAAACTCGCCAACGGCCGCGTCGTCAAAAGCCAAGTTCCCGCACCTTATTGGTATGTCCGCAACATCACGCCGCCGACTTGGGACGAAACCGTCTATATCAGCTGGCCGGAAAACCAACCGACTCCGTTGTTCCGTTGATTTAAGGGGAGTGAGATGAACCTTAAAAAACTGAAAAACAAACTGTTCCGCCGCCCGGGTCAGCGCGCGGTCATTGCCGTGCCGTATATTTGGCTTTTGGTACTGTTTCTGATTCCGTTCGCCATCGTGCTGAAAATCAGCTTTGCCGAACAAGAAATCGCCATTCCGCCGTTTACGCCGCTGACCAGCGTCGATGAAGATTTAGGTCGTCTGAACATCGCCATCAGTTATCAAAACTATGCCGATATCTTCCAAAATTTTTGGAATACCCTGAATCCGTTTGGCGACAGCGAAAACAGCAATATCTATCTGATGACCTACTGGTCTTCGATTAAGACTGCGCTGACGACGACCATCATTTGTCTGCTGATTGGTTATCCGACCGCCTATGCGATTTCGCGCGCCAATCCCGCCATGCGCAACGGCCTGCTGCTTGCCATCATGCTGCCTTTCTGGACTTCCTTCCTATTGCGTGTTTACGCATGGATGGGCCTGCTGGGACACAACGGCATCATCAACAATTTCCTGCTTAAAATGCAGATTATCGAAGAACCTTTAGACCTGTTTTACAACGCGTTCTCACTGAACTTGGTCATGGTCTATGCCTATCTGCCGTTTATGATCCTGCCGCTTTACACGCAACTGGTGAAACTCGACAACCGCCTGCTCGAAGCGGCTTCTGATTTGGGCGCAGGACCGATTAAATCGTTCTTCACCATTACCCTGCCCCTGTCTAAAACCGGCATCATCGCAGGCTCCATGCTGGTTTTCGTACCCGCAGTCGGTGAATTTGTGATTCCCGAGCTGGTCGGCGGTTCGGAAAACCTGATGATCGGTAAAGTCTTGTGGCAGGCGTTCTTCGATCAAAACAACTGGCCGTTGGCTTCTGCCGTCGCCGTCGTCATGGTCGCACTGCTGGTCGTGCCGATTGCACTGTTCCAGCATTATGAAAACCGCGAATTAGAAGAAGGATCCAAATAATGCAGAAATCCCGATTATCCTGGTTCCTGAAACTGATGCTGATGCTGTCGCTGGCGTTTCTGTATATTCCGCTGGTCGTCTTGGTCATCTATTCGTTCAACGAATCCAAGCTGGTTACCGTTTGGGGCGGCTTTTCGACCAAGTGGTACAGCGCATTGCTGGAAAACGACACCATCTTGGAAGCCGCTTGGCTGTCGCTGCGCATTGCCGCCGCATCCTCGCTTGCAGCCGTCGTTTTGGGCACGCTGGCAGGTTACGCGATGGCGCGCATCAAACGCTTCCGCGGCAGCACCTTGTTTGCCGGTATGATTTCCGCGCCTATGGTTATGCCTGACGTGATTACCGGTCTGTCCATGCTCCTGCTGATTATTCAGGTGCAAATGTTCCTGCAAGGTAGCGAATTGCTGCAAAACCTGTACTTCGACCGCGGTTTCTTCACCATTTTTCTCGGGCATACGACGCTTTGTATGGCATACATCACCGTCGTCATCCGTTCGCGTCTGGTGGAGCTTGACCAATCGCTCGAAGAGGCCGCAATGGACTTAGGTGCGCGTCCGCTGAAAATCTTTTTCGTCATCACCCTGCCCTTGATTGCCCCTGCCATCGCTTCAGGCTTCCTGCTCGGCATTACCCTGTCGCTGGATGATTTGGTGATTACCTCCTTCCTGTCCGGCCCCGGTTCTTCCACATTGCCGCAGGTGATTTTCTCCAAAATCAAGCTGGGTCTCGACCCGCAGATGAATGTGTTGGCAACCATCCTGATCGGCATCATCGGTACGCTGGTCATCGTCATCAATTACTGGATGATGCGCCAAGCAACCAAACGCGATCGGGAAGCCGCCGAAGCCTACCGTCAGGAAAAGCTCGCCGCAGAAAAAACAAATTGACCCAATCAGACAGGCTGACCGCATCAATGCAAGGTCAGCCTGTTTTCTTCACACAACCCGTTTAACCTACTTTTCAGACGACCCTCAACTCCCACCAAAGGTCGTCTGAAAACGAGCGAAGCATTACCCTATGATTCATCCCAATTTCAAAGAATACCTTCCCTCCTATTATTTCAGCACCATCAATCCCCACGCCGCTTATCCCAAGCTTGAAGGTCGTCTGAAAACCGAGACCTGCGTCATCGGCGGAGGATTGACAGGACTTTGCACAGCCCTTCCCCTTGCCGAAAACGGACGCGAAGTTACCGTACTCGAGGCCGCCCGTATCGGCTTCGGCGCATCAGGGCGCAGCGGCGGGCAAGTCATCAGCGATTACGCCTGCGGTATGGAAGAAATCGAAAAGCAAGTCGGCTTGGAACAAGCCCGCTGGTTTTGGCAGCAATCCCTGCAAGCCGTCGAACTCGTTGACGAACGGGTTAAAAAACATCAAATCGCCTGCGACTGGCAGCGCGGCTACGCCACCGTCGCCATCCGCCCGCAGCATTGGGAAGAATTGCAACAATGGCATGAACACGCCCGACAACATTACGGCGCTACCCATTACCAACTCTGGGATAAAGCCACGCTCAAGCAACAACTTGCCAGCGATATGTACTTGGGCGCACAGTTCGATCCTCATTCCGGCCACCTCCATCCGCTCAACTACACCCTGGGCATCGCCCGCGCCGCCACCGAAGCAGGCGCGCAGATTTTCGAACAGTCCCCGATGACCCGTATCGAACCCTATCAAGGCGGCTGGCTCGTCCATACCCCGGACGGCAGCATCGAATGCCAAAACCTCGTGTATGCCGTCAACACCTACGCCGGTTTGCATCAAAAATTCAAGCCGTTGGAAAAAAAAGCCATCGCCGTCAGCACCTTCATCATCGCCACCGAACCGCTGGGCGGACGCGCCAAAGAACTCATCCGCAACAACATGGCCGTCTGCGACAACCGCCACGTCCTCGACTACTACCGCCTCAGTTCCGATGGTCGCCTGCTCTTCGGCGGCAAAGACAACGAGTTCATCGACGATCCCGACCGCATGACCGAGCTTGTCCGCCAAGACATGCTCAAAGTCTTCCCTCAGCTTGCCGATGTCAAAATCGAACATTCATGGGGCGGCGAATGCGACATCACCGCCAACCTTGCCCCCCACTTCGGCAGACTCGCGCCCAATGTTTACTATGCCCAAGGCTACTCGGGACACGGCATGGCGATTACCGGCATAGCAGGCCTTGCCATCGCCGAAGCCATCATGGGTGACGATGGTCGTCTGAAACCGTTTGAAAAACTCAAACACCCCAGCATCATTACCCAACCTTTCCTGCGCAAACTCGGCTCCTTCCTCGGCTCGAAATATTACCAATGGAAAGACAGCCGTTAAGCATTTGGTTAAGCTCGAACACATCAACAAAAGGTCGTCTGAAACCCGATTCAGGTTTCAGACGACCTTTTCGATATTGAATTGAAGGCTTCCAATCAAACTGCTATCGCATCAAATGTTCAACGAACGCTCGATGCATTTAGATTCCTACCCTCTCCGTTTGTGCTCCAAACCCATTACATTAAATGAATCCCGCTTGCCGGATTGGAAACATTTTCATATACGGTAATCGAAACAATTTTTCCACTTTCGTCAAACACGATTTCCAGATAAGGCTTATCAGGGCTGCGGTCGCGGTTGAAAAGGCGGAATACCCTTTGCGCCTCAAAAATCTTTCCGTGTGCTTTCAAATATTCGGGCAACCGGCTGATGTTTTGAAAACTACCGCCAAACCCGCCGCCGTGTTTCTTAAGATATTCCGGCGTTCCTTCTATGTCGAAATTGTGCGTTACCCTCAGTGGCTGATCCGAACCTTGGCTTGTCTGTTTGCCTGTTGATAAAACCAAAGTATCCCGACGCCTGAGTGCTTTCATTTCTTGTACCACCGGTTCTACCGCCTGCTGATTATAGCTCCGCTCCCCTTTTCCCATCTGATCAATAGCCTCTATCACTTTATCAACGTTTTTAGGATCATTCGGATCAATATCAGGGAACAGTGCCTGCTCCAGCGGATTGTCTCCGCCGGGAATGCCCCAAATCTCCGCCAATTCTTTAGGGCTGCGTTCAAACAAACAACTGGAATCGATATTTTCGGCAACCTGACGGACAAAATCATCAATGCCGCCAATCTGATGCAGGTTGGTGCAGTTTGAAGAAGGTGCGCTTTCTACTTGCTTGACGCTATTATAGTTGGACGCGATTGGATTCAAATCGGATTGGGAAGAAGCTGATGACGAGGAAGATCGAACAGCGGATGCGCCGACTTCTTTTGTTTTATCTTCTTTGCTTGGAGAACACGCAGTCAGCATGATTGCAGTAAGCCATAAGAGAAGTGATGACGTTTCGTTTTTCATTATTTTGTTTTCAACATAAAGAGGTCGTCTGAAAATCTGCCATTTCATTTTTCAGACGACCTGTTATTCATAGAACTCAAGAACCTTGTTATTGCCAACAAGGTGCTCAACCCATCTTACCCGACGCGGTAAAACGCCAAGCTGCCCAACAGGTTGGGGAAATGTTTGACCTGTTTGTTACCCGTCATGACCGCGCGCTCGAGGACGCGGATTTTGTTTTTGGCGCACAATAAATCAAAGTCTTTGAGCGTACACCAATGGATATTCGGCGTGTCGTACCAATGGTAGGGCATGCGTTCGGAAACCGGCATATGCCCGCCGATGGCGATTTGGAAGCGGTTGCGCCAGTAGCCGAAATTCGGGAAGCTGACAATCGCCTGTTTCGCCACGCGCATGAGGCAGCGCAGGATTTTCTCGGTATTCTGCATGGCTTGGATGGTTTGGCTCAAGACGATAACGTCAAACGTCTGGTCGCCAAATTCTGCCAAACCCTGCTCCAAATCGGCTTGGATGACGTTTACGCCGCGCGACATGGCGGCGATGACGCTGTCGGTGTCGATTTCGATGCCGTAGCCGCTGCATTTTTTGTGCTCCACCAAAGCCGCCAGTAATTCGCCGTCGCCGCAGCCCAAGTCCAAGACGCGGCTGCCTTCGGGAATCCAGTCGTAAATCAACTGCAAATCGTCGCGCAAATTCATGATCGGCAATCCTTGTCAACATTGTTCATATAAACCGCTACGGCGCGCATATAGGCTTCGTCTTCCATCAAAAAGGCGTCATGGCCGTGGTTGGATTTGACTTCGATATACTGCACCGGCTTGTGCGCGGCAATCAGCGCTTTAACCAGCTCTTTGGAACGCGCGGGCGAGAAACGCCAATCGGTACTGAAGCTGGCGACAAAAAATTTCGCTTTTACATTTTGCAGGGCGCGGGTCAGGCTGTCGCCGAAATCCGCCGCCGGATCGAAATAGTCCAAAGCCTTGGTCATAAGCAGGTAAGTGTTGGCATCAAACCGCCCGACAAATTTGTCGCCCTGATAGCGCAGATAGGATTCCACTTCAAATTCAACGCCGTAGCCGTATTGATAGCCGTTTGAACGCAAATCGCGTCCGAATTTTTTGCCCAAACCGTCTTCGGCAAGATACGTAATGTGCCCCATCATTCGGGCAATCCGCAAGCCCCGTGCGGGAACGGTATTGTGGCTGCGGTAATGTCCTTCGTTGAAATCGGGGTCGGTCAAAATCGCCTGACGTGCTACATCATTAAACGCGATATTTTGCGTGGACAGTTTCGGCGCAGATGCAATCACTAAGGCATGGCGCACGCGCTCGGGGTAGGAAATCGTCCACTGCAAAGCCTGCATGCCGCCCAAGCTGCCGCCGACAATCGCTGCCCATTGTTCGATACCGAGATAATCGGCAAGCGCGGCTTGGGATTTTACCCAGTCCTTCACCGTAACCACCGGAAAATCCGCGCCGTATTCCCTGCCCGTTTCAGGATTGGTCGACAAAGGCCCGCTGCTGCCGTCGCAGCCGCCCAGATTGTTCAAACCGACCACGAAAAAACGTTCCGTATCAATCGGTTTGCCGGGACCGACCATATTGTCCCACCAGCCCGCATATTTATCCTCCGCCGAATGCCTGCCTGCAACATGATGGTTGCCCGACAGCGCATGGCAGATTAAAACCGCATTGTTTTTTTCGGCATTCAGCTCGCCGTAGGTTTCAATCATCAGATCGAAACGCGGCAAAGTTTTACCGTTTTCCAAAACCAGCGGCATCTCAAACGGAATTTTTTGGGGCGTTACAATGCCCACCGAGGCACTTTGACTCATATCCTGTTCCAACAAATGCGGCGAAAAGCGTTATTATATAGCAAACGGCATGACTTTTTGACACGGGCGGACAAGCAGCCTGACGCGCTGAAACATCCGTCCCCATGCCGCCGCGCCCGAACCATACTTTTTCAGACGACCGTCCCCGCTTCCCGATATGATAGGCAGACTTTTCCGTATTTTTTTCTTTTTCGCTCTTGCCGCGCTGATCATCAACCGCCTCTTCAGCCGCAAGCAAAAACGCGCCCTGCGCGATGTCGCCAAAATTAGCGCATGGGTGCTGCTCGGTGCTGCCGCAGCAACGCTGTTTTGGTATCTGGTCATGCTGTATTTCAAACACATTCCGGATTCTTATTGAACGGATGTTGATAGCCAGACAAAAGGTCGTCTGAAAACACAAATTCAGGTTTTCAGACGACCTTTTCCCGTATATTAAAAGCACGGGGGATGACGACATTCCCAAAGCGGCTGTCTCAACTCAAGATTTAGCATCCGGCTTCTCCTTAAACTCCGTTCCGACGAACGTCCGTTTCGGGTTGCCGCGTTCCACCTGATAAAGCCGGCTGTGCTGTGCGCGGGCGTAATCGTCGGTCTGTCCGGCATGGTGTTCCGCCAGCTTTTGCGCCAGCAGGGTCAAAGCTAATTTTTTGTTGGCATGCTGACTGCGTTCGCTTTCAACGCGCACGGAAATACCGCTTGCTTTATGAGTGGCACGGACAGCACTTTCAGTTTTATTGACGTGCTGCCCGCCTTTACCGCCCGAACGGCAGGTTTGGAACTCAATTTCGCTTTCAGACGGCATTTCAGGCATATCGGGCATGCGGAAAACGCCGATATACCAGTTTTTACGCGGATGTTTCGGACGGACGGGGCTGGCGCATATCCATTGGAGCGAACCTTGCCAACGCTGTGCCAAAATTTCGACATGTTTGCCGTCCAATTTAAGCACCGCCGACATAATGCCGTGTTTATCGGCGGTTTCGGAGATGATTTCCACCCCGACACCTTCCGCTTGCGCCTCGGCAAGCAGCCTGCCCAATACGAAACGGGCAAAGATGCGGCATTCGGCAGGTCCTTGGGCGGTAGAAATTTGTATATAAATCATGGTTTATTTCCTTTCATTTTTGGGCGGAAGGAATATTTTTCGTCAAATTCCTTGTTGCCGATTTTGGCTTTATCGGGCACGCTCGGGCTGATTTCCGCCTCACTTTTAAGCTGTGACAGGTATTCGCAAATGTTCTGCCACACAATATCGGGATCGATGTAGATGCCGAGTGTGGAAAGTTGCGGGTTGGCGGCAAAGTCCTGACTGCTGTCCGATTTGCTTGGACGGTTTGGGTCGGCGTAATACACGAGCAGCAGCGGCACATTCCGATAGGTTTTCAATATTACGTTGCTCCGTTCTCTGCAGACGGCTTGAAAATCGGCATTTTGGATCTCGTCATGCCAAGCCCAGTAGTAATTGCCGTATTGCGGCAAAACGTATTCCGCACCATCTTGAAAACAGATTGACCGACAGAAATAACGCCCAATTTTTTTGCTTAAAATTTGTCCGACATCGTAAGACGTATAGACTTTATCATTCGTGGCAAACAGGTATACACGCAGGTTGCCGATATACAGTTCCGACACCACGGCGCACGCACCGTATTCCTTTTCCCACTCGGCAGGCGGCTTGGGCAGGCTGTGTAGGATTTCAGCACCAGACGGCAAGCGGCGGTCAAACACCAATACAGGGTCGACACCGTATTTCGCTACTTTGTGGTCGTAGAAATCTTTAAATTTACTGATGATTTTCATGCCTCACCTCCACATCCGCCGCTGGTTTTATAAGTCAAAACGGGTTTGAAGCGGGCGACCAATTCAATCAGACCTGCGTTTTTCATGGCTGAAATGACGCTGTCTATGTCTTTATAAGCCTGCGGAGCCTCTTCAAAAATCAAAGCCTTATCCTGACAAACGACCACGCTGCCGAAGGCGGTTTGGCGCAGGCTGTCGGCAGAATATTTGTGCGACAGGCGGCCTTTGCATTCGCCGCGCTGCCATTTCCGTCCTGCGCCGTGTGCCAATGTGTTCAGCGAAATCTGACAATCTTGGGTCGGCAGAACCAGATAGCTGTAATCGCCGCGCGAGCCGGGTATCATGACCAGACCTTTATCGGCGGGCGTTGCGCCTTTTCGGTGCAGCCAACCGGTTTGCCCCGCGATTTCAGTTTGTTCAAGGAAATTGTGATGCACGTCGAGCAGGCAATCGCCTTCCGTGCGCCAGCGGTCGAGCATTCTGGCGGCAATCAGACGGCGGTTTAAACGGGCGAACTCAAGGGCTGCCTGATGTTCGGCAAGATAGTCCGCCGCAGCCTCGCTGCCTTCTGCCAAACCTCGATGGCCGTAGGCTTCGATGTGGCGTTGCAAAATCTGCTGCCCCAGTCCGCGCGAACCGCTGTGTACCAACAACTGTAAACGGTTTGAATCAAAGACAGCGGGAAGCAAATCGTCGCGGTAAACAGTTTCAACGGTTTGCAACTCGGCAAAGTGATTGCCGCCGCCGATAGTGCCGACTGCGAGGTCGTCTGAAAACGGAAAATCGGATGCAGATTCTCCGAGTAAGGCTTCTTGTTCGTCTTGGCTCAAAGGCGTATCGATGTTGCCAAGCTGCTTGGCAAGTTTGGCGGGTTTAAGCTTGGCGGCGGACAAACCGGTTTGCCAAAACGCCATGCCGCAGCCGATGTCGTTGCCGATGAGCGCGGGGTAAAAATGGTGTTCGCTGAAAAACGCTGCACCGACGGGATAACCCCGCCCCGCATGCAGATCAGGCATGCCGGCTACGCGCAGTATGTGCGGCAGCTTGGCGGTGATTTTGAGTTGAGCGACGGCGTTGCCTTCAATCCAGGTTTCTGAATCAGCGATGATGTGAATATGATGGGGATTTTGATAATTGCCCATGTGTATGCTTTCTTTAAAACGGACAGATGGCAAAACGAATCCAAACCGACAAAACAAAAAAGATGCCCGGTTTGAAAATATACCGACTGCCGTCTGAGGTTTTCAGACGACCTCTGTCCGATTAATGGGAAAGCAGCCCGAAGCGGGCGATAGGGAAAATACGGGAACGCGTTGTCCGAAATCAGACCGACGCTTGGGCTGCAAAGAATGTGATTGAGCGGATTGAAGTATTGCGTGTCATGGCTGCTCCTTTCTTTGCATGTGAAAATTGAAAACAGGCGGATTATAGGGGAAATGTTTGAAACGTTACAATCAAACTGTGTTTTTTTGTGAATAGGTGTTGCAATACTGTCATGACGCAATAGGAACAAAAAAGCAGCCTGCAATTTAGAAATTGAAGCTCAGGCTGCTTTTTTACGTTTTCAGACGGCCTTCACGTCTCCAAAGCCCTCAGCCATGCCGCCAATCCTTGTTCGAGTTGCGTGCGGGTGTCCGCATCCAGCTTTTCCAGCAGTCGCTTTTCGTTTTCCACATGCGGGAACACGGATTTTTCAATCAATTCTTTGCCTTTATCCGTCAGGCGGACAAGCAGGCTGCGGGCATCGTCCGGGTTGGGCAAGCGGTCGATTAAGCCTTGGTTTTCCAGATTTTTCAGGCGCGTGGTCATGGTGCCGGACGTTACCATCAGCGCTGAAAACAGCTCGGTCGGGGTCAGCGTATAAGGCGCGCCACTGCGGCGCAAAGTAGCCAGCACATCGAACGAGCCTTCGGTTAAACCGTATTCTCCGTAAACTTTTTCCAATTCGCGTGCGATTAAAGCAGCGGCGCGTTTCAGACGACCTATTAACAACATGTTCTCTGCTTCCAATTCTGGTAGTTCCTGCTTCCATTGGGCAACGGCGCGGGCGGCTGCATCAAGGTGTTCGGTCATAGGATGCTCCGTTCGGTTTTCAATGGCGATTATTTTATCTTGACTTCAAGCTAATTTCTATTTATATTTAACTTGAAATCAAGATAACTCAACTGGAGAAAACCATGTTTGCCGATAAACAAGCCGTTTTAAACGCCTTCCGTTTCCGCCACGCCTGCAAAAGTTATGATGCGGCGAAGAAAATCCCTGCCGATGATTTTGCTTATATTCTGGAAACTGCACGCATGTCGCCCAGCTCGTTCGGGCTGGAACCTTGGCGGTTTTTGGTGGTGCAGAACCGTACTCTGCGCGAAGAGTTGCGCGGCATCGCATGGGGCGCGGCGGAAAAAATCATGGATTGCAGCCATTTTGTGATTTTGTTGGCGCGCACGCAGGCTGCCATGCAGGCGGATTATCAGGAAAAAATCTGGGGCGATGTGCATGGAATGCCGCCTGAAACCGTTGGAATGATGCAAAAATTTTTCAAGCAGTTTGCCGAAACTGATTTTGCCATTGCCGATAATCCGCGCTCGTTTAACGATTGGGCAGCCAAGCAAACCTATATCGCGTTGGCGAATATGATGACCGCTGCCGCGTTGATTGGTGTGGATTCCACGCCGATGGAAGGCTTTCAAAAAGAAAATGTGGAAAAGTTGCTGTCCGGCAAAGGCCTCATCAATCTTGACGAATACCGCGTCAGCGTCATGGCGGCGTTTGGCTATCGCGCAGGCGAACCCAAGCGCGACAAAACGCGACAGGCAGTAGACGATGTGGTTGATTGGATTGAATAAACACCTGAAAATCAGCAACACAGACATTCACCAGTTGGCAAAATTAAGAGTTTTGACCGATGGCAGCCTGCACTTGAATGAAGAAGAGAAGGTTTCCGATAGGCCAAATTTCCCACCCGCTTATTCATTTATTTGGAGGACTTATGCGCTTACACTATTCCCAATATGCCCTTGACAGCTATAAGGCACTGCTGGCTTTGGAAGCCAGCCTCACGCTGGATAGTACCCTGAAAGATTTGGTGAAACTGCGTGTTTCGCAAATCAATGGCTGCGCTTTTTGTGTCGATATGCACGTTAAAGAAGCCAAGCTGCACGGCGAGCGCGAGCTGCGCCTGCATCATTTGGCCGTTTGGCACGAATCAACCCTGTTTACCGAAAAAGAACGGGCCGCGCTGCAATGGGCGGAAAGCCTGACCCGCATCTCCGAACAAGGTATCCGCGATGCGGACTACGCAGCGGTACGCGCCCATTTTGATGAAGAAGAACTGGTGGCGTTGACTCACGTCATCAACACCATCAACGTTTGGAACCGCCTGAACGTGGCTTTTGCCACCCCATCAGGCAGCATGGACGGCCTGATGGGATTGGAGAAGGCAGGGCTGGTTTAGTCTGGCAAGATAATCTGAAATCGATCAAACAACAACAGGGGCTACCTAAAATATAAAAAGCAGTCTGCACATTCAAAACCAAAGTGCAGGCTGATATTGCCCCATCACACCCCATTCCCTTTTTTCAGACGACCTACTGTATAGTCAATCTGAAAAAGCTGCATTCCTACGAGAATCAAAATGCCCAACCGTACCGCCACCATCCTGACCACCGCACTCGCCCCGTTGATTTGGGGCAGCACCTATCTCGTGACCACCGAATTTCTGCCGCCGGATCGACCGTTCACCGCTGCGCTTATCCGTGTTTTACCCGCCGGGCTTTTGCTGTTGGCGTGGACGCGGCGTATCCCTAAACGCAGCGAATGGACGACCGTTGTCTTGCTCGGTTTTTTGAACATCGGCTTTTTTCAGGCCATGTTGTTTGTGGCGGCGTATCGCTTACCGGGCGGACTTGCGGCGGTTTTGAGTTCGACGCAGACGCTGATGGTGCTGGTGTTCACTTGGTTAATCGGCAAAACCATGCCGCCTAAAGCGGCTTGGGCTTGGTCGGCGGCAGGGGTTTTGGGGATTGCGCTTTTGGTTTTGTCGCCGCAGGCGCGCTATGACGGGACGGGGATTTGGGCGGCATTGGCGGGCGCGGCGGCGATGGCATTGGGCGTGTATTTGTCGAAACACCGCCGCACTTCGCTGCCCGTGTTGGCGTTTACCGGCTGGCAGCTTTTCATCGGCGGCTTGTTTTTACTACCCGTCGCCCTGCTTGCCGAACCGCGGCTCGAATCTTTAAGCCCCGCCAATATCGGCGGCTATCTGTATTTGAGCCTGTTTGGTGCCGTATTGGCTTATGTGTTGTTTTTCAGAGGAATCGCCAAACTTTCGCCTGCTGCGGTTTCGTCGCTGGGATTGCTCAGCCCTGTCTCGGCATTTATCTTGGGCTGGCTGTTTTTAGGGCAAGGGATGGACGCGAAGTCGCTGGCGGGATTTACGTTGGTATTGGTATCGATATTCGGGGTGCAGCGGGCAGTCATGAAAAAGGTCGTCTGAAAACAGCCTTGAAGCCTTCAAGCTGCGTTTTCAGACAACCTTTTGCGCCAGTCGGTTTATTTCTTCAAGAATGCCCGTTTCAGAATAATCAGCCAATCTTTTTTATCCAAAACAGGACGTTGTGTAAACATATCGTATTTGCTGCCGTCCAGTTTCTGCAAAATCAGTTGTCCGCCGACAATAATCATCCGCAATTCAAATCCCAAACGGCCTTTCAGCGTTTTACCCAAGGGCGAGCCGCCTTTGAGCATTTGGAACGCGCGGTTGCACTCATACGCCATCAGTCTTTGGAACGCAAAATCCGTTTTGCCTTCGGCAATTTGCGCTTCGCTGACGTTAAATTTTTGCAAGTCGTCCTGCGGGATATAAACACGGCCTTTCTGCCAATCGACGGCAACGTCCTGCCAAAAGTTGATGAGTTGCAACGCGGTACAGATGCCGTCGCTTTGGGCAATGCTGACTTCGTCGGTTTGTCCGTACAGATGCAGCATAATGCGCCCGACTGGATTGGCGGAACGGCGGCAGTAGTCAATCAGGTCGCCAAAATCCTGATAACGGGTTTTGACAACATCCTGACTGAATGCGGACAAAAGATCGTAAAACGGCTGCAGCGGCAGCTTGAAAGGCGCGATGGCTTCATGCTGCAAACGTTGCATTAGCGGAGTCAACGGCGTTTCGCCGCGCTGTATGCGGTCAAGTTCGGATTTGAGTTCATCCAAAGCGCGCAAGCGTTCATCGGCTTCGGCATTGCCTTCATCAGCGAGGTCATCCGCAGTGCGCGCAAAAGCGTAAACGGCATGGGTAGGCTTGCGCAGGCGGCGGGGCATGACAAGCGAGCCGACGGGGAAGTTTTCGTAATGATTGACGGACATAGATATTTGAAATTTGGTATTGGGGTCGTCTGAAAGTATGGAGCCGCGTTGCTCAAATGGCTTGCCGACGGCACGGAGCACTTTCAAACCTGTATTAACAACTCGGCAAGATTCTAACACAACACATTATTTTATTAATGATTTAACTGTACGGCGCGCATAGAAATCCAAACTCAAAACCACAAAATCATCCTGTTTTCCCAATTCAGACGACCCTTTCCGCAAAACGGATTTTAGGTACGGCAAAAACTATAGTGGATTAACTTTAAACCAGTACGGCGTTGCCTCGCCTTGCCGTACTATTTGTACTGTCTGCGGCTTCGTCGCCTTGTCCTGATTTAAATTTAATCCACTATATATTGAGATGACGAATCACAATACGGAAATAAGCTGTCCCATCCAAACTTAACCCAAAACCATGCCGTCCTCGTTCTTCAATATATCCGTAAACACTTGATTCGCTTATAATCCCCATACTTCCAAGTAAGCGGAGACTACGGTGGACATGATGGCTTTCACGAATATTTTCTTAATCGTGCTATGTATTTTCACCATGCTGCTGGTGTGGTCGCGAAATTGGAAGCGTAAGCAGACGTATTTTGAAAAAATCAAAAGCAATCCGGACAATCTGAAATGGCTCGAACAAAATCTGACCGGAAAAGAAACAGCAGACCTCAAAAACATCAACGAGCATTTCGGGCTGCCTTTGCTGCAAGCGAAGCAATTACTTGAATACTACAAGCAGCAGTCGAAAAAATAATCTATCGTAAAAATAATCTATGGTTTAAAACAGGCGGGCTGAATTCAGTCCGCCTGTTTTTTTTACCCGTTTCAAAAAAATCTTTTATTTCTGTATTGACAGAAATAAAAGACAAAAATAAAATACCCTCACTATGAAACTGAATCCGACCACTGAAAAATTTATCCTCCACTGGGGCGAAATGGGCACCA
Organism: Neisseria sicca VK64; assembly: GCF_000260655.1. Classification (GTDB taxonomy): domain Bacteria; phylum Pseudomonadota; class Gammaproteobacteria; order Burkholderiales; family Neisseriaceae; genus Neisseria; species Neisseria sicca_B. Next base: position 15,199 of record NZ_AJMT01000103.1, on the reverse strand, counting down.
AATGGGGCGTCAACCGTACCGTTGCGCAAATCCATGCCCTGCTCTACATCTTAGGCAGACCGATGAATGCCGAAGAAATTACCGAAACGCTCGGCGTAGCGCGCTCCAACGTCAGCAACAGCATCAAAGAGCTGCAAAACCTGAGGCTGGTGCATACCGTGCATATCTTGGGCGACAGACGCGATCATTTTGAAACTTCAGACGACGTCTGGACTTTGTTCCGTACCATCGCAGAAATGCGCATGCAGCGTGAAATCGAACCAACGCGGCAATTTTTGCAAAGCCTGATCGACAGTCCTGAATTTAGTCAGGAAAATGAAACCGCCAAGCAGCGAATCCGACAAACCCATGATTTCATTAACACACTGACCATATGGGCAAATGAAATGTTGAAGCTTTCCACCTCAACCATGGTGAAAATTTTAAAAATAGGCGCCGGAATACAAAAATTTTTCCGATGATACCTCCCCAATTGGTTTACAAGACACAACCCCCGGTTTCTCTTACGCAATCATAGGTGTGTTATGACGCATTCGACAGAAGATTATTTCGACTATCCGAGAGGCAGAGTCATCATCGTTTATACTGCATCTACGCTATTTTTTGCGTTTAGTATCGGCTACTATGCTTTATTCTTTACCGTACCGGCCCTAATTTGCGGTTTGATCTTAAGCTTGACGTCTACATACAGGGACTTACGCGGCCTTATACGGGCAATCATAACCGGATCGCTATGCGGTTGCCTATATCTTTTACTGTTTGGCGCAGATTTTGTCACCAGCCTCCTAGCTGGCGTGGTAATAGGTGGTACTTATTCTTTGATTGTCGGTCTTTTGAGTCTGCCCAATCCTCCTGGTGAAGACGATATTCGGGAACCTGCCTAATTTTTTATCTTTATATTTCTCTTTTGACAGAAATTTTAGAAATTACAGGCTAAATATATAAACAAACCAAAATGAAATTAGGAAACCAATATGTCCGACAACACTACACGCAATCTCCCTGCTTACCTGTCTTACTCGATGGGGCTGCTATGGCTGTGGAGCGGTACCCAACCTCTGTTTTTCATGCCCGAAATGTCATTGGATTTGCTGCATTCGGTCGGTATTCCCGAACCGTTGCTGTGGCCGACATTGATTTCTGCTTCACTATTGGACATCGGTTTTGCCTTTTTATGCTTCAGCCGCCTTCGTTCCCGTTCCGCAATATGGCTGCTGCAATTGCTGACCGTCGCGGCATACAGCCTGATTATTGCCTTCAGGCTGCCCGAAATGTGGGCGCACCCGTTTGCGCCTTTGGTAAAAAACCTGCCGATTATGGCTACTTTATTTTTCCTGTATCAATCCGTAGGAGATAAAAAATGAACACCTATTTAATCGTTAAAACCCTGCACATCATCTCGGCTACCTTAATGGTCGGCACGGGTTTTGGTACGGCGTTTTACCTCTTTTGGGCAAACCGCAGCGGTTCGGTCGCCGCGCAGTCGGTCGTATCGCATTGGGTCATCAAAGCAGATTGGTGGTTTACGACCCCCGCCGTCATTTTCCAACCCTTGTCCGGTTTATGGATGCTGTACGAACGCGGCTATACCGTTTCCACCATGCTGGAACAAAATTGGGTATGGATGACGCTCGGTTTATACATCCTTGCAGGCATTTGTTGGCTGCCTGTTGTCTGGCTGCAAATCCGTATGGCAAAGATTGCCGAACAAGCGCATAAAGAAAACGCAGACACTATTCCGGAACCCTATTGGCGTTATGCCAGACGCTGGGAATTGCTGGGCTATCCCGCCTTTTGCGCCACTATCGTGATTTACTTCCTGATGGTAATGAAACCGATTTAAAGCTTTTCAGACGACCTCAGCAACACCATAAAGAAAAACCATGAACATCATCATTTTCGGAGGCAGCGGCTTCATCGGCAGCCGTACCGCCCAAATCTTAAAAGAACAAGGTCACCAAGTTTGGACGCCCGACCGCCGCGCCTTCGATTTTCTTCATCCCGACGAAACCGCCGCACGCCGTTTATTGGAAGGGCAAGACGTCCTTATCAACTGCATCGGCATCATGAGCCGTCATGCCGAAATACTCGAAACCGTACACCACCGCACGCCCAAACAACTCGCCGCATGGGCAAAAGCAGCAGGCATAAAACGCTGGGTGCAACTATCCGCACTGGGTGCCGACCCATCTCAACCCATCAACTTTGTCGGCAGTAAAGGACGTGGAGATGATGCCGTCGCCCAAAGCAGCATCCCGATTGCCATAGCCAGACCATCCGTCGTTTACGGGCGTGGGGGAACCAGCTGCGAACTGTTCATCAAACTAGCCCACCTCCCTTTACTTCCACTGCCGGAAGGCGGACGCTTTTACTTACAGCCCGTACATCTTGCCGATGTTGCCGAAGGTTTGGCAAAACTTGCCGTCCAAACCGACACAGGCCACAACATCATCAATATGACCGGCAGCCAAACGCTGACCTTGGCGGAATACCTGACCACGCTCCGCCAAACCCTGCACCACAAACCGCCACAACATATCCTACCTGTTCCCCTGCGCCTGATTGACCCTGCGCTGCCGTTGGCAAACACCCTCAGCAACGGCATCATCAGCCGTGACAGCTTTGCCCTGCTCAAACAAGGCTCATGCGCCGATTATTCTGATTTTGAAGCTTTATTGGGGAGAGCGCCATTAGCTGCGGAAAACTTTTCCCGTCAAGGCTGAATCAGCCATACACACAAAAAGGTCGTCTGAAACCGCCCCGCCTAAAGCCGGTTTCAGACGACCTTTTGCCCTAATACAAGAGACCGCTGATACAATAAAGCGCCCGTATGAAAAATATTTTGCTACAATATGTAATTGTATGTTACATAAGCAGTATATCATCAATAAAATAATATTTTCATCACGGCTCATATCATGGCTCAGATTAAATTTAAAACACATCTTAAATGCATCCTACTTGCTTCCATCTTGCTCTCCGGCTGTCAAACCGCCTTTGAAGAAGATCAAACCCGGCGCAGCAAAATTACCCAATTCGCCCTCAATCACCCCGTAGCGGCGCAAGCCATCGGCATGGAAGACACAGGCTCCTTCAATATCAGCAGCAATGCCACACGCTTTGCCTACCGCAGCGGCTTAGACGATACTGCCAACGGAGATGGCAAAGGCACACAGGTCAATGCTGTGCGCCAAGCCCTGTGGCAAGCCGCCATTACCTCCCAATTCGACAACGTAATCGCCGAAGAGGCAGGTAATGCCTACCTTGCCGACATCAAAATCCGCGAAGGGAAAATCAACTATTTCAGCCGTTATCTCGCGGATCAGGCAGTTGACCAACGCAACAACCGTATCGGCCGCAGCATCGGCAGCGGCAGACCCAATACCGACATGAAGGCCCTTGCCGAAAGTGTTTTGCTCTATTACCACAAAATCGGCTTGTGGACCGCATCGGAAACGCGTACCAACGGCCGCAAAGTATGGCGCATTACGCAAGAAAAACTCAGTCCTACTGCCTACCGCGAAGCCATGAAAAATATCGAGCCGTTGGATGCCGAAGGCTTGCGCGAGGAAGAGCGCAATATGCCCAAACCCGACAAAATCGACTCGATTTCCAAAACGGTTAAAGCCATCAGAAAAGTAAAAGACTGATTTTTCGACACTCTGTGCAAGTTTTGAGTAATTCATCAAAACAGCGTAAACTGTCGCAAAACCATTTTCAGACGACCCCTGCTTGCAAAGAGGTCGTCTGAAAACATTTCTCCTGCCGATTCAGCCGTTTCCAGAAGGACAAAGGACGATTATGAATTTCCCACCGCGTTACGTTTCCGCCACCCGTATGCGCCGCATGCGCAAAGACGACTTTTCCCGCCGCCTCATGCGCGAACACACCCTGACCGCAGACGATTTGATTTATCCCGTCTTCGTACTTGAAGGCAGCAACCAAGAAGAAGCCGTCCCCTCCATGCCCGGCGTGAAGCGGCAAAGCCTGGACAAATTATTGTTCACCGCCGAAGAAGCCCTCAAGCTCGGCATCCCCATGCTGGCACTCTTCCCCGTCGTTACCCAGAATAAAACCGAATGGGCGGAAGAAGCCTACAACCCCGAAGGACTCGTACCGACCGTCGTGCGTACCCTGCGCGAAAAATTCCCCGAACTCGGCATCATGACCGACGTCGCCCTCGACCCCTACACCATCCACGGGCAAGACGGGCTGACTAATGCGAACGGCTACGTCCTCAACGACGAAACCATCGAAGTTTTGGTGAAACAAGCCTTGTGCCACGCCGACGCTGGTGCGCAGGTCGTCGCCCCGTCCGACATGATGGACGGCCGCATCCTCGCCATCCGCGAAGCCCTCGAAGACGCAGGACACATCCACACCCGCATCATGGCGTATTCCGCCAAATATGCCTCCGCATTTTACGGTCCGTTCCGCGATGCGGTCGGCAGTTCCGGCAACTTGGGCAAAGCCGACAAGAAAACCTACCAGATGGACCCCGCCAACACCGACGAAGCCCTGCACGAAGTCGCCCTCGACATTCAGGAAGGCGCGGATATGGTGATGGTCAAACCCGGACTGCCCTATCTTGACGTTGTCCGCCGCGTCAAAGACGAGTTCGGCGTACCAACCTACGCCTACCAGGTTTCCGGCGAATACGCCATGCTTCAAGCCGCGATTCAAAACGGCTGGTTGGACGGTGAAAAAGTCATACTCGAAAGCCTACTCGCCTTCAAACGCGCCGGCGCCGACGGCATCCTGACGTATTACGCCGTCGAAGCGGCAAAGATGTTGAAAAAATAAAACGACAGCAAAATGCCGCCGGTTTGCACAGAATGCCCGGCGGCATTTACATTAAGGCATTTGCCCGACAAAATTTATTACAACGGAATGAATAATCAGGTAATTTCTGGTAAAATACCGCAACTCTCAAACAAACACTTACAGCGTCCGTTTTATATAGTGGATTAAATTTAAATCAGGACAAGGCGACGAAGCCGCAGACAGTACAGATAGTACGGCAAGGCGAGGCAACGCCGTACTGGTTTAAAGTTAATCCACTATAAAATTCAAAACATATACAATAAAATGAATACAACAACCGCCGATACACTATTCCGGGAAGCTCACTCATTCATGACCCAAAATCCGCCCGATTTTGCTGCCGCAGTCCCACTGTTGCAAAAAGCGGCAGACGAAGGGCATACGGAAGCAGAATTCCATCTTGCAGGCTGCCTGCTGCAAGGACAAGGCATACCTGCCAACCGTGAAGCCGGCATACGCCTGATGCAGCAAGCGGCGCGTGACGGTCATCCCTACGCCAGCTACAACCTTCTTCAAATCCAAGAAGCACAAGGCATGCCGCTCAATACCCTGCTTCCCTCCTATCGGGAATTGGCAGAAGCAGGCATTATCGAAGCACAGCTCAAGCTAATGCGCGCTTATCATGACGCAGGTCAACACGAAGAAGCCGTCGATTGGGCCATACTCGCCGCACGTCAGCAAAATCCCCAAGCCCTATATTTCTTAGGCCAGCATTGCCAATACACCTCGCCGCCCGATTATCCCCAATCACACCAGCTCTACCAACTTGCCGCCAAACAAGGATTTACGCCTGCCAATTGGCAGCTTGGATTGCAATACAAGCTCGGTCAAGGCGTGGCACCGGACCTTGAACAAGCCGCCCAACACCTGTACATCGCGGCAAGTGACAACATCGCGCCTGCACAGGTCGCCCTTGCGGAAATCCTGCTCCCGACCCACCCCGATAAAGCCATCCAATGGCTGGAAACCGCCGCCAAACAAAACAGCAGCGATGCTTACGCCAAGCTCGCAGAAATCCATCTGCTGGGCAAAGACATCCCGAAAGACACGGATAAAGCACGCCGCTACGCCAAAGCAGCCGCCCGCCGCAATCATCCCGAAGCGCTGCGTTTGCTTGGCGATATCTACCGCTACGGACTGGGCATCCTTCCGGAACCCTCCAAAGCGCGCCATTACTATCAGCTTGCCGCCGATTTGGGCAATCTTGCCGCACACCAAAAACTACTCGCGGACATTGCCCTGAACAATAAGCAAAATTACCCCCAAGCCAAAGAACACGCGCTGCAACGCCAACAGGCAGAGCAATTCTATCAGCTGGCTTTTGCCGCCCATTACGGTCTGAACCGCGCTCCCGACCATGCCGAAGCGCTGACGCTCTATCAGCAGGCCGCAGATTTGGGACACAGCAAAGCGCAAACCAATCTCGGCATGATGTACTACAACGGCCATGGAACAGAGACCGACTATACCCAAGCCGCCAAATGGTTCGCGCAGGCAGCGCAGCAAAAAGACACAATGGCACAATACAACCTCGCCTGCCTCTATTTCCACGGAACAGGCGTCCGCCGCAACACAGCCTTAGCCTGCCGTTGGCTTGAAACTGCCATCAATGACGGTCACGAGCAGTCTGAAATCCTCAAGCAACTGCTGGCGCATTGGAAACAGCAACTTCCATAACATTGCCCGCGTGGCAACATTTCTCCGAAGAAGCTGCCAACGTTTGGGAATCCCTCTAAACCATTGTCTCTGCGTTGTGATTAATGGGGTGCCGTTCTACGATATAGTGGATTAACTTTAAACCAGTACGGCGTTGCCTCGCCTTAGCTCAAAGAGAACGATTCTCTAAGGTGCTGAAGCACCAAGTGAATCGGTTCCGTACTATCTGTACTGTCTGCGGCTTCGTCGCCTTGTCCTGATTTAAATTTAATCCACTATAAGTCATATCACTTGCCCCATTCAAACAACAATATAAAAGGTCGTCTGAAAACCCTGATTGAGGATTTTCAGACGACCCTTGTCTTTGCCGGTTGGTCTATCCGGATATTAGAAATCCAATTCCGCTTTCAGCCAGTAAGTACGCGGCATGCCGACGACGGCGAAGCTGCGGTCGTATTGGCCGCGCTGTACCTGCCAGTAGTTTTTGTTGAACAGGTTTTCTACCGAGCTGCTGACGGTCAGGGTGTTTTTACCCAGCTTGGTTTTGTAGCGCGCGCCTACGTCAACCAAGGTATAGGATGGGAAGGCGTATTGCTTTTGAGTGTCTTGGTAAGACTTGCCGAAGTACGAAACGTTGCCGTTCAAGGTCAAGCCTTTGGCAAACGGGGTGTCCCATTCCACGCCCGCTTTGGCAATCACGCGCGGGTTGGCGACTTGCACGCCGTTAACAAGATTGTCGGCGAAATTCGGGTAATCTTTTACGGTCGATTGCAGATACATCAAACCAAAGCTCGGACGCAGGGTTTTGTTCAACAAATTGGCATAGGTATTGAACTCGATACCGCGGCTGCGTTCTATGCCTTGCTCCGAACCGCTATAAGCCAAGCCTGCATTTTTGCGCGCTGCGAAATCAGTTCCTGAAGTCGTGTTGCCGCGCCAGTAGCCTGGGCGTTTGATTTGGAACGCGTTTAAAGTGGTGACAAAGTCGCCCCAGTTTTTGCGTACGCCGACTTCAAATTGGCGGCTGACGCGCGGATCTGCCATCGTTACATGACCGTCGTCATCGGTACGGATGTCGGACGGCTCCAAATCTTCCATATAGTTTCCGTAAACCACCAAATCAGGCTGCGGAACCCATGCCGCCATCAACATCGGGCTGAAACGGCTTGCATCCGCTTTGCGGCCGTTTAATTTGTTTTTCTGCTCGACGGCTTGGAAACGCCCGCCCAAAGTGAGTCGGTATTTGTTGTCGGCAAAACCAAGCGTGTCAGATACCGCCAAACTGTTTACTTTGATTACGGTATCCAATGAAGGCGTTGCACTCCACGCGCTTCCTAAGTTGGAATCCAATTTTGCCAATTGGGTCGGAATATCAAGGCTTGGATCGATAACGCTGCTTCTTGTTTGACGTGCTCCTTGATAAGTAGTACGTTTGCGGTCGATTCGGTCAAATGCGGCACTCCAGTTGTGGCTCACCGGACCGGTTTCAAATTCGCCGCGTGCAGTCAGATTCATACTGAGCGTTTTGAAACGCTGGTCGGTCAAACGCGCGCGACCCGAATTGTAGGTCAAACCGCTGCTCGTAACGGTAGGAGAGGCGAAATTACCGTAATAGCGCGCATTGTTGTAGCCGATACCGCCTGTAATTTGGGCATTTTCAAACGCATCCCATTCGAAGGTCAGCATATTCGTTTGACCGCGCGTGTTTTGAGCCTGCCAGCTCGGCGCCAAATTCACTTTGCCTTCAGGTGCGGCAAACAAACGTCCGTTGGCGTTTTGAATGTCCTGCATACGTGCGCGACCGCCGTTGGTTTTGCGTTTGGCGTAGATGGAGTCGAACGCCACGCGCAGTGTTTCGCCGCGGTAGTCGGCATTTAAAGCAAATTCTTTATTGTCTTCGCTGTAACCGTGGCGCGGGGTGTCGCCGTGGCGCAGTTTGCCGTTAGCGCGCACGCCGAATTCTTTGTTTTCGCCAAAGCGTTGACCCAAGTCGAACGTACCTTGGGCGCGGTTGTTGCTGAACCAGCCCAAACCGATTTTGCGGTTGCCCTCATCGGCGGCTTTTTTAGTCTCGATATTGACGGAACCGGATACCGCGCCTTCAGGGTCCATGCCGTTTACAGTGGTGGACGCGCCTTTAATCAGTTGCGCGGAACCGACATGCACGCTGGCCGTGCCTTGCGTGCCGTACATACCTGCCAAACCGTTGACGCTGAATTGGCGCGCATCAAGCTGATAACCGCGGAAATACAGGCCGGTCAATGTGTTGCTTTCGCCGCCGAACTGCCAAATGGAAGCGTCTTTTTTCGCTACGGCATCCACCAAAGTACGCGCTTCGGTGTTGTTGAGGGCTTGTTCGTCGTAGTTGACGACGGTAATCGGCGCGGTAAAGGCGTTGGCTTTGCCCAATACGCCCAAGTTCACGCGGTCGCGCAAGTCGCCGTCGCTGGCGATGGAGTAAGAACGGGCGGCTTTGACGCGTTTGGCGTCGGCGCGGACATGGACTTCCTGCAACTGCTGTTGCACAGGGGCTTCGGGTGTCGCTTCATCGGCGGCATAAGAAAACGCGCTCATAATCAAAAGCGGCATCAGGGCTAATTTGCTGTTCATAGATTCCTTCTGTCTCTGAGGTGGGTTATTTTTGTTGCAATAAACGTTAAAAATCACAAAGTAATTTTGCTGCGGAATTATATTTGATAACATTCTGCTTTTCTATAAAAAGTGATGATAACTATTTGTAAAAACAAAAATACAACATCAATCAAAACTTTTTCCATAGTAATTGTAAATTATTTTATTAAGCAGAGAATCCGGGTTTCAGACGACCCCTGCCCGCTGCCTGCCTCAAGAGACAACGCACATGCAAAAATGGCAAATCGAGCTTTATTCCACGCCGTCTTGGCTGTTACAGACCTTATTGATGGTCGCCGCCGCCTCGGCGGTGATTCTGTTTTTGGCACGTGAAACGCGCTTCGGGCGCGAGTTTGCCTATATCCTGCGGCTGTGTCTGACGCCGAAAAGCGCGGTCAAAGTATTGCTGCTGATTACGGCGATGATTACGCTGCTGCTGACCGAAGTGCGGTTGAATGTATTGAGTACCTTTATGTCCAAAGGGCTTTACGACTCGATGCAGGATTTGAACGCCTCCGCGTTTTGGATGTTTGCAGCGATGAACGCGGGCGTGGTGTTGGTACGGGCGTTTAACAACGTCGTCAACGACTTTCTCGATCAAGGCTTGGCGATTAAATGGTCGGAGCGGCTGAATGAAGTGCTGACAACGCGCTGGCTTGCCGATAAAAACTACTACCGCCTGCAAATGCGCCGCCATGCGCCGGACAACATCGACCAGCGTATCCAACAAGACGCGCAGGATTTCATCGCCTCGACCATAGAATTTGTGCGCGGCATGGTCAATTCGGTCGTTACCTCGCTGGAATTTGCCGTTGTTTTGTGGGGCTTGGCGGGCATCCTGACCGTGTTCGGCGTCGACATTCCGCACGGCATCGTTTGGTTTGTCTATATGTTTGTGATTTTGGCGACCTTTATCGCCATGTGGATAGGCAACCCGTTGATTCGTTACAACTATGAAAACGAAAAACTCAACGGCGACTACCGTTATTCCCTCATCCGCGTGCGCGACCACGCCGAAAGCGTGGCGTTTTACAGCGGCGAACAACACGAACACGACCAGCTTGCCGACCGCTTCAAAGCCATCATCCGCAACCGTTGGCGCATCGCCCGCCAAAGCGTCTGCTTAAGCGGCTTTAACGATATGTTTACTAACGGAATCAAGCTTTTCCCTATTATTTTGCAAGCCCCGCGCCTGTTTGCCGGACAAATCAAAATCGGCGACATTCAGCAGACCGTCCAAGCCTTCGCCCGACTGCAAAACGCCCTCTCCTTCTTTCGGCTGTTCTACAACAAATTCACCGCCTACCGCGCCCGATTGGAGCGTCTGTACGGATTTTTGCTGAGTACGGAAGAACAACACAGCGCGCAGCAACCCGACATTACCGAAGTTTCAGACGACCTCTCGCTGGAAAACGTCGCCCTGTTCCGCCACAACGGCGAAATCCTGTTGAGCGGCATCAACGTCAACCTCAAAAGCGGCGATTCCCTGCTGATACGCGGTCCGAGCGGTTGCGGCAAAACCTCGCTGCTGCGCGCGCTGGCAGGGCTTTGGCCGTTCGGCAGCAGCGGCAAAGTCAGCCGTCCGCCGCATCAAGACATCCTCTTCCTGCCGCAACGCCCATACACGGCGCAAGGCAGCCTGCGCGACGCGATTTGTTATCCCAACATCGACAAACAGCATCCCGAACTAGCCGAAGCCATGAATACCTGCCGCTTAGGTTATCTCATTGATAAACTAGATAAAACCGACGATTGGCAACACAAGCTCTCCCCCGGCGAACTGCAACGCGTCGCCTTCGTCCGCGCCCTGCTCTCGCAGCCCAAAGTTATCCTGCTCGACGAAGCTACCGCCGCCTTGGACGAACCGACCGAGGCCCTGCTCTACCGCGCCTTAAAGCAAAAACTGCCGCAGAGCATCATCATCAGCATCGGCCACCGCAGCACGCTCAACGAGTTTCACGATTTCAGTCTTGATGTTGGCAACGTAGCTTGCGATTGAATTTAAAGCGACGAGGTCGTCTGAAAACCCGCAAGGGTTTTCAGACGACCTTTCTGCTAAAATCCCACTCTCAAACAAAAGGGAAACCCGCCATGCACGAAATCAAATGCCCGCACTGCCACACCGCGTTTACCGTCAACGAAGCCAGTTACGCCGACATCCTGAACCAAGTCCGCACCCAAGAATTTCAAACCGAAATCCACGAGCGCCTGCAACAGGCGCAGATGCAGTTTCAAAGCGACATGCAGCTTGCCCAAGCGCAGGCGCAAAATCAGTTCGACAAAATCCTGGCCGACAAAAACCACGAAATCGCCGCCCTATCCAACCAAATCAATGCCTACGAAAAAGACAGCAAACTCGCCGCCGCCGAGATTGAGGGTCGTCTGAAAGCGCAAATCGCCGAGCAGGATAAATTGATTGCCGAGCTGAAAGCGCAGGCAAAATCGCTGGAAACGGCGAAAAACATGGAAAAAGAGCTGGAGATTACCAAAGCTGTTGCCGAAAAAGAGCGCGAATTGGGCAATTTGAACACCCAGCTCATGCTGCAATCCAAAGAAAACCAGCTGGAGAAACAAAGCCTGCGCGAAAAATACGAAGCCGAACTCAAACAAAAAGACGAAACCATCGCCTTCTACAAAGACTTCAAAGCCAGACAGTCCACCAAAATGATAGGAGAAAGCCTCGAGCAGCACTGCGAAACCGAATTCAATCGCATCCGCACCACCGCCTTTCCCCAAGCCGTCTTCGGCAAAGACAACGACGCCAAAACCGGCAGTAAAGGCGACTACATCTACCGCGAAACCGACGAAGAAGGCAACGAAATCATCTCCATCATGTTTGAGATGAAAAACGAAAACGACGAAACCGCCACCAAAAAGAAAAACGAACACTTTTTTAAAGAGTTGGACAAAGACCGCAGAGAAAAAAACTGCGAATACGCCGTACTCGTCTCACTCTTGGAAGCCGACAGCGACCTCTACAACAACGGCATCGTCGACGTGTCCTACGCCTACCCGAAAATGTACGTCGTGCGCCCGCAATTCTTTATCCCCATCGTCTCCCTGTTGCGCAATGCCGCGCTCAATTCATTGAAATACAAACAGGAATTGGCACAAATGCGCGCGCAAAACATCGACATCACGCACTTTGAAGAAGACTTGGACAAGTTCAAAACCGATTTCGCCCGCAATTATGAACTCGCCAGCCGCAAGTTCCAAACCGCCATCGACGAAATCGACAAAACCATCAGCCACCTGCAAAAAACCAAAGAAGCCCTGCTCTCTTCGGAAAATAACCTGCGCCTCGCCAACAACAAAGCAACCGACCTGACCGTCAAAAAATTAGTGCGTAAAAACCCGACCATGAAGGCCGCCTTTGCCGCGTTGGAGAAAAAAGAGGATTAAGACTTTTTCGAGAATGAAAATAGAAACGCCAGCCGGCCGTTACGCCTGCGCAAGCAGGAGTGACGGAGAACAGGTATCTCGTTTTCTATCAGTCCGTGAACAAACTCATTTATCCACTATACAAAAAGGTCGTCTGAAAAATGAACCGCCACAAATCTTAGACAGATAAAAGACTATCCAGATACTCGGTGCAAGCCGGGTTCTATATCATGAGGAGCAAGAAATGAAGGGAAACAAGTTACATTCAAGCCATATGACCCTTAAAATCATTTTGCTAGGTATATTTTTGTTATCTTGCACCCCCTCCTACGGCAAGGAGAGACGCATGCAATCTGATGCCAATATGTCATTAAATGACAGCGTGTATATTTCTAAAGCCGAGCTGGAAAAGTTAAAAATCGATGCCTCTTCCGGTAATGGTCAAGCAGCATCAAAATTAGCTCATTATTTTGCTTTTTATGAGTTTAACCAAGATAAATTTATATTTTGGTTAGTTCGGGCCGCTGAGTCGGGCAATACTCAAGCACAACATGATCTTGCCTATATATTCTTTGATCATTACCAAGACAGTAAAGATAAAAACAAATTATATGAAGCAGAAAAATGGGCTCTGCGTGCTCAAAAAAATGGAATGCCTATTACTGGCTTACTAACTGAAATACAAACTGAAAAACAGAATTTGACAAGATAAACATGTCGGCAAACGGTCAAGTCGAAATCGGACAAAGTGCGGGCACCTGAAACTGCTTGCCCCGATAGTCCGTGTCTTTATCCGAACAGGCGCATTCAACGGTATAAGCAGTCAAGGACACATAAGAACTTGAAAGGTAATACGCCTTTTTAGGTCTTACAGAATTATTTTTCTCAACCCGTTGTGTAAATATAGTGGATTAAATTTAAACCAGTACGGCGTTGCCTCGCCTTGCCGTACTATCTGTACTGTCTGCGGCTTCGTCGCCTTGTCCTGATTTAAATTTAATCCACTATAACACGGTGTCTTCTTAATATCCCCAACATCTCATCGCAATAAACCAGTTATCCTCATTATTTCACCCATTAAGATGATCTGGAATGCATCTTTTTACAGTTTAAGTGGAATAGAAATAGGCAAAGCAGTCAGCCTTCATCCCAAACCAACCTTCGATAAATCAATCTTTCAGACGACCTAACCCGAAAAAATATTTCTTAGTTAACAATACTTTTCAAATTTAATTTGCAAAAACTGTATTGATACTCTAATTTTTGTCCACATTTAGAGTATAATTACTAAAACCTGAGATACAAGCAGCCCAATATCATCAGGTTCAGTAAAAAAACAAACCTTACCCATTGATTAAAAATAAATTTTCAAAAATCCAGCAAAGCCGGTCTGCCAATATCAGCCCGCTCCCGCAACCATCAAGGAACCCATACATGCAAAACAACTTCGACCCATTGCACATCCGAGGCAAATCATTGATTCCCGTCGTCCAAGGCGGGATGGGCGTGGGCGTTTCCGCATCGAAACTCTCCAGCGCGGTCGCCCGCGAAAACGGTGTCGGCACGATTGCCAGCGTTGATTTGCGCCACCTGCATGACGACCTGCTCGCCGAATCCAAAATCAATCCGAGCGAAGAAAAATACACCCGACTCAACTGCACCGCGCTTGACCGCGAAATCCAAAAAGCCAAAGCCGACGCAAACGGCAAAGGCATGATTGCCGTCAACGTCATGAAAGCCGTCAAAGACCACGCCGCCTACGTCCGCCAAGCCTGCGAATCGGGGGCGGACGCGATTGTGATGGGCGCGGGATTGCCGCTGGATTTGCCCGAAATGACCGAGGGTTATCACAAAGATGTCGCCCTGTTCCCGATTTTGTCCGAATCGCGCGGTATCGGTATCGTATTGAAACGCTGGATGAAAAAAGGTGTTTTGCCCGACGCCATCGTTATCGAACATCCCGCACACGCTGCCGGACACTTGGGCGCGGCAAGCGTGGCAGGTGTGAACGATGCCAAGTTTGAATTCAAACGCGTCATCGAAGAAACTTTCGAAGTATTCAAGAACTTAGGTCTTGAAAGCGAAAAAATCCCGCTCATTCTCGCCGGTGGTATGGCGAACTTTGAGAAAGTCAAAACCGCGCTGAAAAACTGGGGCGCATCCGCCGTCCAAATCGGCACGGCGTTTGCGGTTACCGAAGAAGGCGATGCCCACATCAACTTCAAAAAAACGCTGGCAGGCGCAGAAACCGAGCATGTTGTCGAATTTATGTCCGTCGCCGGACTGCCCGCACGCGGTGTGCGCACCAAATTCCTGGACAGCTACATCAAGCGCGAATCCAAGCTACAAGCCAATGCCAAAGCCGACCCGCGCCGCTGTACGCAAGGCTTGAACTGTCTGACCAGCTGCGGCCTGCGCGACGGTTTGGCAAAAGCCGGACAATTCTGCATTGACATCCAACTCTCCGCCGCCTTCCGTGGCGAAGTCGATAAAGGCTTGTTTTTCCGAGGCAAAGACCCGTTACCGTTTGGCAACGCCATCCGCACGGTGCAAGAAACCATCCAATATCTGCTCAACGGCGCTCTTCCCGCAACAGCCAAATAATTCATATCCGCAGATGAACGCTAAAAAAGGGCATATTTCAATGTGCCCTTTTTTAGTGGATTAACTTTAAATCAGGACAAGGCGAGGCAACGCCGTACTGGTT
>NZ_AJMT01000102.1:0-1794 GCF_000260655.1 Neisseria sicca VK64 | reverse complement strand
CGAACTGACCGCGCGTTTCATTCAGGCTATGCACGAAGATGCCGATGCTCTGGGCGTATTGCGTCCCGACATCGAGCCGAAGGCAACGGAAAACATTCCGCAAATGATTGCCATGATTGAAACCCTGATTCAAAACGGCAAGGCATACCCTGCCGCAAACGGCGACGTTTACTACGCCGTGCGCGAGTTTGCCGCTTACGGACAATTATCAGGTAAATCGTTGGACGACCTGCGCGCAGGCGAGCGCGTGGAAGTGGACGGTTTCAAACGCGATCCGCTTGATTTTGTATTGTGGAAAGCCGCCAAAGCAGGCGAACCGGCATGGGAAAGCCCGTGGGGCAACGGCCGTCCGGGCTGGCATATCGAATGCTCCGCCATGAGTGAAAACTTGTTCGGCGACACCTTCGATATCCACGGCGGCGGCGCGGACTTGCAGTTCCCGCACCACGAAAACGAAATCGCCCAAAGCGTCGGCGCCAGCGGCCATACCTGCGGCCATGACCACGCGCAAACCCACCACGGTCAAAGCATTGCCAGCCACGTCAAATACTGGCTGCACAACGGCTTTATCCGTGTGGACGGCGAAAAAATGTCCAAATCGCTGGGCAACTTCTTCACCATCCGCGAAGTGTTGAAACAATACGACCCCGAAGTCGTGCGCTTCTTCATCCTGCGCGCCCACTACCGCAGCCCGCTGAATTACTCCGACGCGCATTTGGACGACGCAAAAGGTGCGCTGACCCGTCTGTACACTACGTTGAAAAACACCCCTGCCGCTGAGTTTGAATTGTCCGAAAACGCCAACGACTACACCCGCCGCTTCTACGCCGCCATGAACGACGATTTCGGTACGGTCGAAGCCGTTGCCGTACTGTTCGAACTGGCAGGCGAAGTGAACAAAACCAACGACGCACACCTCGCCGGCTGCCTGAAAGCCTTGGGCGGCATCATCGGCCTGCTGCAACGCGATCCGACTGAGTTCCTGCAAGGCGGTGCGGTTTCAGACGGCCTCTCCAACGAAGAAATCGAAGACTTAATCGCCCAGCGCAAACAAGCGCGCGCCGATAAAAACTGGGCAGAGTCCGACCGCATCCGCGACCTTCTGAACGAACACAAAATCATTCTGGAAGACAACGCCGACGGTACGACTTGGCGGCGCGGTTAATTTGCTTTGATATGAAAAAAGGTCGTCTGAAAACATTTTCAGACGACCTTTATATAGTGGATTAAATTTAAATCAGGACAAGGCGACGAAGCCGCAGACAGTACAGATAGTACGGCAAGGCGAGGCAACGCCGTACTGGTTTAAATTTAATCCACTATATAACACCGTGTTTCAATAAAACATTAATCGTGTCCGTGCATTTCCAGTTCGCTCAAGCCGGGAAGGTCGGCGAAGCTGCGTTCGCGGACGATTTGGCAGAAGTTGTCGAGATAGCTTTTGTCGGCGTCTTCGGTGCGCGTGGCGGCGTAGAGTTCGCTTTGCAGGCCGTTGGCGGTGATTTGGCGGTGGACGACGTAGCCTTTTTCGAGATAGGGCATCACGGTCCAGTAGGGCAGGGCGGCGATGCCGCGTTTGCTGGCGACGAGTTGGATGATGGCGATGGTCAGTTCGCTGCGGCGGCGCGGTGGGTTGATGCCTTTGGGTAACAATATTTTTTTGGGCAGGTCGAGCATTTCGTCGGGAACGGGATAGGTAATGAGGGTTTCGCCGATGAAGTCTTCTGCCTCCCAAACGGTTTTGGCGGCAAGCGGGTGGTCTTGGGCGCAGATGCCGACCATTTCGTAGGCGAA
>NZ_AJMT01000101.1:0-8548 GCF_000260655.1 Neisseria sicca VK64 | reverse complement strand
CAAGCGCATGAAGCTGCGCGAATCTTCTTGGGTAAACAGGCCGAAGGTCAGTTTTTCTATCATTGGCTCGGTGTTCCGGATTAATGCAGATTGAATATTTTATTAATCTGTCGGATTGGTAAAGCCTATGATTATATCGCAACGAAGTTACCGATGCGACGAAATTGCTGTTTTTAAATGAATAACGATTTTTATTTCTGTAAAGTTTTTTCAGGCGACCTTAAATGTTCAAAATAAATTGATAGTGGATTGGAATAAGAAACACCCTCCTGCTGTCTGCACCTCCCTATGCGAACACAACCGACAGGCATTAAAAAACGACCTTTCATTAAGAAAGGTCGTCTGAAACAGACAAGGCGGCAAGTTTAATGTGCTTCGATAAAGGCAGCGACTTGTTCGAAATTGGTCAAAGCGCTGCACGCGGCTTCTTTGTTGATTCGTTTTGCCAAACCTGCCAACACTTTGCCCGGTCCGCATTCGGCGGATTCGGTAATGCCTTCTGTAACGAGCGCGTTGACGGTTTCCGTCCAGCGTACAGGACTGTAAAGCTGGCGGACAAGCGCGTCTTTGATTTTCTCTGCATCGTCGTAAGCGGCAACATCGGCGTTATGGATGACGCGGATTTGCGGTTGTTTGATTTCAACGGTTTTGAGCGCTTCGGCAAGTTTTTCCGCAGCAGGCTTCATCAGGCTGCAATGAGAGGGAACGGATACAGGCAGCGGCAGCGCGCGTTTGGCTCCCGCTTCTTTGGCTGCATTCATGGCGCGCTCTACGGCGGCGGCATTGCCCGCAATCACGACTTGTCCGGGTGAATTGAAGTTGACGGCTTCGACCACTTCGCCTTGCGCGGCTTCTGCACAAATGGCTTTAACCTGTTCATCTTCCAAGCCGAGGATCGCCGCCATCGCACCTACGCCTTGCGGTACGGCAGACTGCATCAGTTCGGCGCGCAGTCGGACGAGTTTGACTGCATCCGCAAAATCCAATGCACCGGCGGCAACGAGTGCAGTGTATTCGCCGAGGCTGTGGCCGGCAACGACGGCTGGCGTTTTGCCGCCCGCTTCAAGATAGGCACGGTAAACGGCAACGCCGGCAGCCAGCATAATGGGCTGCGTATTCACGGTCTGCCCGATGAGTTCGGCGTCCGTACCATTAATCATCGCCCACAAATCTTGACCCAATACGGCAGAAGCTTCGTCGAAGGTGTTTTTTACGACCGATTGTCCTGCGAAACCGTCCATCATATTGAGGCTTTGCGAACCCTGACCGGGGAAGAAAAATGCAAAAGACATGATATTCCTTTGTTTCAGTTTAGTTTTTCAGAAAATTCGTCAGAGGATTATCGGCGTAATGTATCAGCAGGGCATAGGTAATAGCAACATTTATTGCCACTGTCAGCCAGAAAATCTGGACAAAAGGAACTTTCTTGGTTTTGTGGCGGAACGCGGCGCGCGCAACCAATGCGCCAGGCCAGCCGCCCAGCAGGCTGAATGCGTGCAGTTTATTTTCTGGGATACGGTTTTGGTATTCGTTTTTACGTCTGATTTTGCGCGCGGACTCCATCGCCGTCTGCTTGTCCTGTTGATAGAGGATGAAGGCGGCGATACTGATAAGGACGTAAATGAAAAACAGTTTATTGGAAAGTACGGCGACAACGGTCAGGAAAACGACGGCGATGACGCTGTTGATCAGGAGTGCCTGCATATCGATATTGAGCCTGTTGTAGTCGGGTGGCAATTCGTCAAACAGGAATGCTTCGTCGCCCAGCCGGACAACCTTGACGGCTTGTTGGCGGTTGCCTTCTATCGGGCGGTTGCAGTAGAAACTGACGCGCTGCCCTGTTTGCGGACGGCAGGTATTGTAATGGTACGCGCTGATGTGGAAGAAAATATTTTGGGATTCGTCGCCGAAACGGATGAAGCCGTAGCCTTTGGCATCATCCCATGTGGTAATCGTACCGCTCATAACCTGATTGGGCGGCAGCAGATTTCTTTGGGCGGATTTCGGAGCGGGATAGCGGGTTTCAGCAACCAACGGCTGCTCAATTTTGACTTCAACTTTAGGACCGTGTTCCGGACGGAAAAAGTGTACGGTTTGACCTTGTGCTTTTTGGGTGGACGCAGCGTGTATCGATTCAGGCTCGGGTTCGGACTCAGGCGTACTGCGGATAACGGCATTGACCAGCAGCCATTGTCCGTTGGGATGGCGGCGGAGCGTGCCTTCAAGGCGGTCGCCCGCCCTTGGCGTACGGGTTTGGTCGGCAAGAAACTGTCCCAGCACAAACACCGGCTGCCCTTCGTTTGAAACATCCATTCCATAACCACCATTCTTCGACCAATCCCAGTCGGTCAGCGTAATGACCGCGCTGTCATTGTTTTTATAACCCGGATTGACGCGCTCGACATCCCTTGCGACGGCGCGGTTGTTTTCCGTTTCTATTTGAAAGCTGACACGGTGTCCGGTTTCAGGTTCTTGATAATCGGGGTGGAGGGATTGGCGGTTGGCAAAGATGCGTTGCGAAGATTCGTCGCAAATAATGGAGCCGCGGCTCATTTCCCCGAACCAATGGGCGATTGTCCCGTAATGTTTATTATGGTTCATTTTATTTTTATATTAAGAAAAAAATGTATTGGATAATCAGTTTTGAAATTATACCAATTTATCATAATCCATGTGGATTTTAACCATAATAAATAAAAGGTCGTCTGAAACGGTGTCGGTTTGAAGCAACGACACATTTTCAGACGACCTATTTTCAATGCTCGACAGAGACAGCGCCCTTCCCCCTCTGCCTAGCATACTTTTCAACTACCGCCCTGAATCTTCTACACTTTAAACAACTAACCCGGCCCTCAACATACGAATCCCGGCTTTCCTATCAAAAAGGTCGTCTGAAACCGCACCAACGCAGTTTCAGACGACCTCTTAAGTTTTTCAAACAGACAAAAAATCAGTATTTCACCAACACCGCGCCCCACGCGAAGCCGCCACCTATGCCTTCGAGCAACAGGTTTTGTCCGCGCTTGATTTGACCGTTTTGGATGCCGACATCGAGCGCGAGCGGGATGGAAGCGGCGGATGTGTTGCCGTGTTCCTGTACGGTCAGGATGACTTTTTCCATATCCAGACCCAAGTGTTTGGCGGTGGAGTCGATGATGCGTTTATTGGCTTGGTGCGGCACGAGCCAGTCGATTTGATCGGGGGTATAACCTGCTTCGCTGATGACTTCGTCGGCGATTTTTGCGAGCATTTTGACTGCGAATTTGAACACGCCCGGTCCGTCCATTTTGACGTAGGGCGAACCGCAAACTTGCCCATTGGCGATTTGACCGGGTACGTTGAGCAGGTCGAGGTAGTTGCCGTCGGCTTTGAGTTTGCTGTGGATGATGCCCGCTTCGTCGGACGCGCCCAACACTACCGCGCCTGCGCCATCACCAAACAAAACGCAGGTCGTTCGATCGTTCCAATCCACGATGCGGCTGAACGTTTCCGCGCCGATGACCAAAGCCTTTTTCGCCATGCCGCTTTTGATGTAGGCGTTGGCAGTGGACAGGGCGTACATAAAGCCCGCGCAGACCGCCTGTACGTCAAATGCGGGGCAGCCGTTTTCTATGCCGAGCTTTTGTTGAACGATGGTCGCGGTGGACGGGAACTGCATATCGGGGGTGGCAGTTGCCACGATAATCAAATCGATTTCATCGGCAGCGACACCCGCAGAAACGAGCGCACGGCGCGATGCTTCGGCGGCGAGGTCGCTGGTTTTTTCGTCTTCGTCTGCAATATGGCGAAACTTGATGCCGGTACGGGTGGTAATCCACTCGTCGGACGTATCGACTTTTTTCGCCAAATCGTCGTTGCTGACGCGGTTGGCGGGAAGATAGCTGCCGGTACCTAAAATTTTGGCGTATTGCATGTGAAGGCCTTTGAGCGTTGATTCGGATAATCGGCTATTGTAAGCGAAAACGGATGAATTGCCCAACGCCGCGAAGGCGTAAAACAGGTAAAGCAGGCAATGGCTTGAAAAACAAATATAAACCCATGATTTCAATAAAACTGACTTTTCAAACCATCTAGGGATTTACGCTTCCCATCCCGTTTTCAGACGACCCGGTTACACAAAATCCCCCCAAAGCGTCTGCATCGCCGCAATCGCTGCAAGCGAAGCGGTTTCCGTCCGCAACACCCGCTTGCCCAGCGTTACCGACTGGAATCCCGCCTCAAACGCCAACCGCTCTTCCTCGTCCGTCCAGCCGCCTTCCGGCCCCACCATAAAAATCAGGTCGTCTGAAAACGGCTTGACGGCACGCAAACTTTGAGCGCGGTTCAAACTCATCAACAGCTTGGTTGTTTCAGACGACATCTGTTTCAAAGCCTCGCGGTAAGGCAGCAGCGGCCGCACCTCCGGCACCATATTCCTGCCGCTTTGTTCGCAGGCAGACACCACAATTTCCTGCCAACGCGCCACCCGCTTGTCCGCCCGCTCGCCGCTCAGGCGCACGACGCAGCGTTCGCTGATCACCGGCTGAATCGCGACTACGCCCAGCTCCACACTTTTCTGCAAAGTAAAATCCATACGTTCGCCGCTCGATACCGACTGCACCAGCGTAATTTTCAGCGGCGATTCGTTGTCCGTCTCCTCCTCGCGCAACACTTCCGCACAGGCGCGGCGTTTCTCCAAAACATCCAAGCGCGCGGGATACGCCTTGCCATTGCCGTTAAACAAAACGACCTCCTCCCCGCAGCGCACGCGCAAAACATTTAAATGACGCACAACATTATCAGGCAGTTCAACGACTTGCCCCGCATATAAAGCATCAGGCAGATAAAATCTGGACATGGTTCTTCAAGTGAAAACGGATATAATAACGCGATTATACGATTTCGCACCCCAACCGCAAAAACAAGGACAAAAAGTGTTACACCGATTGCAAAAAGTCGTCCGGCACATCGCGCAAACCGAAGTCATGCCGCGCTTCCTGAATACCCCGTCGCACCGCAAAGAAGACGGCTCCATGCTCAGCGAAGCCGACCTCGCCGCCCAAACCGCCTTCGCCGCCGCCCTGCCCTTGTTGATCGACAGCCCTATGCTCGGCGAAGAAATGAGCGTGCAGGAACAAACCACCCTTTGGAAACTGCACGCGCATACCGACGGACTCTGGGTCGTCGATCCCATAGACGGCACCAACAACTTCGTCAACGGACTGCCCCATTTCGCCGTTTCCGTCGCCTTCGTCAAAAACGGCCGCGCCGAACTCGGCATCATCTACAACCCCGTCAGCGGCGAATGTTTCTACGCTGAACGCGGCAAAGGCGCATACCTCAACGGCACACCACTGCCCCTGCGCACCGTCGACAAAAAACTCAGCGAAGCCATCGCAGGCGTCGAAATCAAATACCTGCGTTCCGGCAAACTCACCAGCCGCATGAGTACGCTCGCCCCCTTCGGCACCATCCGCAGCATGGGCAGCAGCACGCTCGACTGGTGCTACCTCGCCAGCGGGCGCTACGACGTTTACGTCCACGGCGGGCAAAAACTGTGGGACTACGCCGCCGGCGCGCTGATTTTCGAAGAAGCAGGTGGCAACCTGTCCACTTTGGAAGGCGACGACTTCTGGAGCGGCGAACACGTTTTCAAACGCTCCGTCATCGCCGCCCTGCAACCCGCCCTGTTCGAGCGTTGGGAAAAATGGATACGGGAGAACCAATAAACCCGTTTTAACAAAAAAGCATTAATTGA
The DNA here is from genome assembly GCF_000260655.1 of Neisseria sicca VK64. Classification (GTDB taxonomy): domain Bacteria; phylum Pseudomonadota; class Gammaproteobacteria; order Burkholderiales; family Neisseriaceae; genus Neisseria; species Neisseria sicca_B. The sequence goes on along the minus strand of NZ_AJMT01000101.1, from coordinate 2,811 downwards.
ACAAAACAACGATAGAAAATATGAAAAGGTTTTTCAGACGACCTTTTTGATATCCATCCACCCATTTCAAAGCAATCAATCTGATGAGCAGACCTTCCGTTATTTTTATAGTGGATTAACTTTAAACCAGTACGGCGTTGCCTCGCCTTGCCGTACTATCTGTACTGTCTGCGGCTTCGTCGCCTTGTCCTGATTTAAATTTAATCCACTATATTGATGCGGACGACACCCTTGGACGACACCCTTGTCAGAAGCGTAGGCAGCACGCGCATTCCCATGCCCGAAGTCATCCGCCAAGTCCGCCGCCTGCATGAAAACGGACATATGCTTTACCTCTGGAGCAGCGGAGGAGCCAACTACGCCCGTCGCAGCGCAGAAGAATTGGGCATATCGGAATGTTTCCAAGCATTTTTACCCAAACCGAACGCCTATATCGATGATCAAGCGGTACATGAATGGCGGTTCTGCACCCACTTCCTTCCTATTAACAGCGGGCAAATCGACGGATAGCGGCAATAGTGGCATTTTGCCCGATGGAATTAAAATGCCATTGCTACGCATCTTGGTATGTCCCGTATACAAAAAGGTCGTCTGAAAATAGTTTTTCAGACGACCTTCTAAAATGGTTGTTGCAAAAATATGACATATGAAATTTAAAATACAACAAATTTAATACCGCTTATCTCAATAAATTAACGTCTATCGGAGTTTTCGCGCAATTTATTCAAAAGATTTCACTTCTTAACAGCATTTAATACTAATGCTGCTAGAATTCAAATCGCTGACACACACCGCTCTTTTATCCCTTTTGGGCGGTGCAGCAAGTAAGACGTTTTCCCGCAATGTATTGGCCATTCATACTTCTCCCTTGGTATGAATGGTTTTTTTTATCTACGGTTTTGATAACCCATTCCTGACGCCTGATTAAGCAATATCCATATCCCAAACACCATAAAAATCCCGCTGTAAGACAGGGTATATCTACCATCTCATTATCCGGATTCAAAAACCGCCTTGAAAAGTCGATAACAAAGTAAGGCAGATATACGCCCAATCCACGCAACAGCACTTTATGCCAAAATTTATTCAAAAACTGAAATATAGTGGATTAACTTTAAACCAGTATGACGTTGCCTCGCCTTAGCTCAAAGAGAACGATTCTCTAAGGTGCTGAAGCACCAAGTGAATCGGTTCCGTACTATCTGTACTGTCTGCGGCTTCGTCGCCTTGTCCTGATTTAAATTTAATCCACTATATCAATCCACCCCAGAACCGACAATCCCATTGACACCAGCAGCCTGCGCCAACCGATATAAGATATGTTGCGGCATATCGTTGTGCCACAACCGCATGATGTTCGCAATCACCGGCAGATGACAGGTTTGCCGCACCCTGACAATCGCATCCACATCCAAACGATAAGCATGCTCCGGCTCGAAACTCAAAGTCCCCGCCTCGCCTAAGATAATATGGTGATTGCCGCGTAAAGCGATGTGTTCGGCAGCCGCCAGCCAATCATCAACCCGATGATGCTTATCTTTACACAACACTACCGGCGTATTCAGACGACCCACTTCATCCAACAAGACCCGATTCCCCATCAGCTCTCCGCCCAGATACAAAACGTCTGCCTGCGCCTTCAAAGCCTCATCAATCTGACGCACATCGCGGATACGCACCAAAATCGGTTTTCCCTGTTCATGAAGCCGCTGAATATCCTGCTGCATCAGTTGGATTCTCGCCTTTTCGCTCCCGTTGTCCATTTCCGCATAAGGCCGTGCCGACAGATAAAACGGATCGACAAATCCCGCATCCGCATCCTCAATCCGATTGATATCCGCCGCAATATCCAAAACCTTCTCGCCGCCAAACAACACGCCCCGTATCGAAATCTTGCTGTCTTCAGGCTGCTCCTCCCGACTGATGATTTTCCAATCGTTCAAAACCCGGAACACGCGCTCCACATCGGGCAATCTAGCCAATTCATTGGAATGGAAGACCCGCTCGTCGCCCAACGCGCCGATAATCGTCCTTTCTTCGCCACGCGAAATATGTTCCCGCAAGCCACGGCTGCGAATCGTATCCACCACCCGTTGAACAGATTCCTCACTCGACCATTTGCGCATTACGATAATCATCGACACCCTCCTCATACCAATAGAACTTGCATTATATAGCCACGTTTTATCCAAACGATACCTCAACACAAAGGGACAAGTGCAAACCGCCCACATTCATATTTATAGTGGATTAACTTTAAACCAGTACGGCGTTGCCTCGCCTTGGCTCAAAGAGAACGATTCTCTAAGGTGCTGAAGCACCAAGTGAATCGGTTCCGTACTATCTGTACTGTCTTCGGCTTCGTCGCCTTGTCCTGATTTGAATTTAATCCACTATATATCTAAAATTCAACGTATTCGCCAGTTTGCATCAGCCTAACTGTTTTCTAGAGAATCCGGCATTATTCTTCCTCTTCTTGACAATCCATACAGAAACAATCTCAGCCTATTCTTGCGACGCTTTTGCAGGGAAACTATATAAAGCACGAACCGTCATAGATCACAACAAAAGATCGTCTGAACATTCAGTTTTCAGACGACCTTTTCGTTTTTCTCCCACTCACTATTAATATACTATTAAATAGTATCTCTTACTCTAAATTAATATACAAAACAATAATATAAATTATTATCTCTTTCCCATCATTTTATTCCCCGATACAATCGGCATCATACGACACAATAAAAAATCTATTAATGTCAAATAGATAGCATTATTTTTTCCCAGCAACTTGTTCTCAAGGAGAGCCAT
>NZ_AJMT01000100.1:0-8441 GCF_000260655.1 Neisseria sicca VK64 | reverse complement strand
GGGTATTTGGGTAAAATTAGGAGTGATTGGGGGAGAAAACAGCCGAAAACCTGTTTTTGGGTTTCGGTTGTTGGAGGAAAAGAAATTTTGCAAAGGTCTCGGACCGTAGGTATTGAGGGCGGCTTTGCGTTTTTCGATATTGCCGCCGGTGTACACGCCGTAGTTGACGTGGCGGTGTTTGCCGAGGTTGTGTTGGCGGAAGAGGCTGTTGCCCCATGTCCAGTCTTCGGTTTTATCGTGTTCGTATTGCAGGTGTGCCTGATTGGCGATAAAGCTTTTTTCGCTGGGGATGTAACGCGTTTCCCAGTTGGTACGGACATGGTGTTTGCTCTTGATGCCGTAACGGTAGATTTGTTCCAAGCGGGTGTCGATGTTGTCGGTCAGTTGCCAATTGCTCGAGCTTTTGGCACGGGCGAACAGGTCGCTGCCGGAGCGGATACCGATATCGAAGTCGGTATCGGTGCGCTGTTTTGCAAATACTTCAGACCAGCGTACGGCAAGGGAGGCGTTGTTGTCGCGGCTTTGGGATGCGTCGAATATCCTGCCGTTGGTATTGGTACGGTTGCGGTAGGCGTTGGCTTCGTGTTTCAACTCGTCGTCCAAAGAGTCGTCACCGAAAATCACATGGACTTTTTTCTCCAAGGTCGGCAGTTTCAGACGACCCCGTACGCGGGGCGTCACGGTAAACTTGTCGTCAGGGTTCCATTCGGTATCGAGCATGACGCGCAGGTTGGCGTCGGCAGGGTGGTCGGGGTCGGGTTCGCCAAACCAGTCGTCGATGCGGTTGGACCATTTGTCCAAGCGTTTGGAAACGGCTTCGTGGCGGTGGTCCACCCAAGTGTCGCCGTCGGCGGGCGGTTCGTCTTTCGCGGCGGCAATCGTGGGGAAGAGGGTGAGCAGGGTGAGTAGGGATAACGTCGTGGTTCGGATAGTCATTGTTTTTCCTTGCTTAATGCATAAAGCTATTATGGACGGTATCTTAGGGATAATGCAAGTCGTCTGAAAAAGGCTGTGATAAAATCTTGCGCGCCCGGTTTGCCGCCGTTCTGTTGTGCAGAAAAGCAGTCAGGCGGGCGTATACCAATACATTAAGGAAAACCGAATGAGTATTTTGTCGAAAATTTTTGGGAACAAGCCGTCCGGCGAAACGGCACAAGAGCCGCGCAGACTTTCCGCACAGGAAAAAAGCGAAGGCGCGGCGCGGGCGATTTATGCGAAAGATAAAGTGTATGTGCCGCTGTCTGCCATGCAGGCGGATGTGTCGGAAGGGACGGGCATCCCTTATATAGGTCGTCTGAAAGACGGGCGGACGGTTTTATATGTGTTTGAAAGCTATGAAGCGGCGCGGGCTTTTTCAGACGGACAGGACGGCGCTTTAGACGGCATCGCTTTGGTCGGCGCGTTGGATAAGGCAGACCAGTTCAATAATTTGAGTAATGTCCTGCGTGTCGCGCACTCGTTGGGCATTCAACTGATGGAATACCGAGGACAGGACGGCGAGCATTTCGAATGCGCGCTTTCGTGGCTGATGCGTGTCAACGGCGCGGACGGCATGGCGGCTTCCCGAGAAAAAATGGAAGCGTTGTCCATCGGTACCGATGCCAAGCTGCCGCTGCAATTTCATCCGATAGCCATCGTCGGTTTTGCCAATCCCTATAAGGTTACACCCGCGCGGGCGGAGGAGTTGTTCAAGCAGTTTACAAATGTCGAAGATGACGAATTGCTGAGTTTTTTTGCCGGCAACACGCCGCAAGAGAATGTGCTACTGATCGGGTTGGTGGAAAAATATTCGGCGGATTTGGCGAAATCCGTGAAATATATTGTTTGGAACCAATTGGCGGAGCAGCCGCTTTTTGTCGGGATAAACCGCAAAGACGGCGGGCTTTACGCGCGGGACGGTTATTTATACCTCTTTTACACCGACCGCTTCCAACACATGGGTCCTGCCCGCTGCCATCCCGTTTCCGGCAAGGAAGCAGCGTTGGACTTGGTTCGCCGCCACGAACTGAAAGGCGTCGCCCTGACCGACGGGCTGCACAATATGGCGCGGTTTGAAAACGACGTGATTTTCCAAGACGGGGAATAGTGGAAACCTTCCCGCCGCAGCTTGAAATAAACGGTTTGCCTGAGCCGCATATTTAAAATACAAGGTCGTCTGAAAAGGGCTGTGATAAAATCTTTGCGTTTTCACTATCCCTTTCAGACGACCTTTTTATGTTGAACCCATCCCGAAAACTCGCCGAACTTGTCCGTATTTTGGAAGAGGGCGGCTATATTTTTGCCGGCGATCCCGTGCAGGCGACGGAGGCGTTGCGTCATGTCGAGGGCGGCGTGGAAGGAAAAATCATCCGCCGCGCGGAGATGATAGACAGAGACCGCCGGCTTCGGCATACCTTGGAACAAGTGCGGACCGGGTCGTTTTGGCTGTGGATCGTGGCGGCGACAATGATGTTTAGCGGCGGCTTTTCCGGCACTTACCTTCTGATGGACAGCCAAGGGCTGAATTTTTTCCTGATTTTGGCAGGCGTGTTGGGCATGAATACGCTGATGTTGGCGGTATGGTTGGCAACGTTGTTCCTGCGTGTGAAAGTGGGGCGGTTTTTCAGCAGTCCGGCGACGTGGTTTCGGGGTAAAGACCCCGTCAATCAGGCGGTGTTTCGGCTGTATGCGGACGAATGGCGGCAGCCTTCGGCGCGTTGGATCGCCGGCGCGACTTCGCACAGCTTGTGGCTCTGCACCCTGAGCGGGATGCTGGTGTCGGTATTGCTGCTGCTTTTGGTACGCCAATATACGTTCAACTGGGAAAGCACGCTGTTGACCAATGCCGCTTCGGTACGCGCGGTGGAGATGCTGGCATGGCTGCCGTCGAAACTCGGTTTCCCCGCCCCCGATGCGCGGGCGGTGGTCGAAGGTCGTCTGAACGGCAACATCGCCGATGCACGCGCGTGGTCGGGCTTGTTGGTCGGCAGCATTGCCTGCTACGGCATCCTGCCGCGCCTGCTGGCTTGGGCGGTATGTAAAATCTTTTTAAAAACAAGCCAAAGCAAGCTGGATTTGGAGAAGCCTTATTATCAGGCGGTCATCCGCCGCTGGCAGAATAAAATCGTCGATGCGGACACGCGTCGGGAAACCGTGTCCGCCGTTTCCCCGAAAATCACCTTAAACGACGCGCCCAAGTGGGCAGTCATGCTGGAAACCGAATGGCACGAAGGCACATGGTTTGCGGGCAGGCTGGCGCAGGAATGGCTGGATAAAGGCGTGGCGGCGAATCGGGAAGAGGTTGCCGCTTTGGAAGCGGAGTTGAAACAGAAACCCGCCCAGCTCCTCATCGGCGTGCGTGCGGAAACCGTCCCCGACCGCGGCGTGTTGCGGCAGATTGTCCGGCTTTCGGAAGCGGCGCAGGGCGGGGCGGTAGTGCAGCTTTTGACGGAGCGGACGCTTTCAGACGACCTGTCCGAAACATTGAACCACTGGCGCAATGCGCTGGCAGAGTGCGACGTGGCATGGCTGGAACCTGACAAGGCGGCGCAGGAAGGTCGTCTGAAAACCAATGACCGCACTTGAAATGCCTTGTTAAGCCGCCATCCTGAAAAGGTCGTCTGAAAATCCATTCTTTCAAAATATGATGAACAACCAACCCCTTTCCCTCGCCGTCGTCGGGCACACTAATACCGGCAAAACCTCGCTCCTGCGCACCCTGTTGCGCGACAGCGGCTTTGGCGAAGTCAAAAACGCCCCGTCCACCACGCGCCATGTTGAAGAAGCCGCGATTACCGACGGCGCCGATACGCTGCTGTATCTGTACGACACGCCCGGACTCGAAGACGCGGGCGGCGTTTTGGAGTGGCTTGAAACCCACACTGATGCACGCGCCGACGGCATCGAGCGGCTGCAAAAGTTCCTCGACAGCCACGGCGCGCATCACGATTTCAACCAAGAAGCCAAAGTGCTGCGGCAGCTTCTGCAAAGCGACATGGCGTTGTACGTCATCGACGCGCGCGAACCCGTCCTCGACAAATATCGGGATGAATTGACCATTCTTTCATGGTGCGCCAAACCGGTCATGCCCGTGTTCAATTTTACCGGCGGACAGCTTCCCGAAGCGTGGACGACCATGTTGGCGCGCCGCAACCTGCACGTTTTCGCAGGATTCGACACTGTCGCCTTCGATTTTGAAGGCGAATTGAACCTATGGAACAAGCTCGCCACCATGCTGCCGCAACACGACATCATCGACCGTCTGACCGCTTCCCGCCGCCGCGAATGGACGCGTCTGGACAAAGAAGCGCGGCACGAAATCGCAGGTTTCCTGCTCGATGTGGCAGCCTTCACGCAGGAAATCGACGAAAACGACGACCCCGCGCCCGTCCTGCAAACCATGCAGGCAGAAATCCGCCAGCTCGAACGACAGATGCAGCAGCGGCTGTTTGCCCTCTACCGCTTCTACCACAGCGAAATCGACGGCGGCGACTGGGTACCCAAAGCCTTCCATCAAGATCCGTTCGACAGCGAGTTGCTCAAACAATACGGCATCCGTACCGGCACGGGCGCGGCAACCGGCGCACTCATCGGCTTGGGGCTGGACATCGCCACGCTCGGCGGTTCGCTCGGCTTGGGTACGGCAATCGGCGGCTTTTTGGGCGGCATCCTGCCCAATACCCGCACCATTTCCGACAAGCTCACCGGCCGCCAAACCCTGCACACCGACCCCGAAACCCTGACCCTGCTCGCCGCCCGCGCCCTCGATTTGCTCCACATCCTGCAAACGCGTGGCCATGCGGCGCAATCGCAAGTCGAGTTGCACAGCCGCAAAGCGCCCTGGACGCCGGACAAACTCCCGTCCGAACTCAACAAAGCGCGCAGCAGGTGGAAATGGTCGTCCCTCAACACCCACCTCCCCGAAACCAGCCGCTCCGAACGCGAGGAATATACGGAAAGTTTGAGTAGGAAATTGGGCGGGTAAGCAGGCGGAGAATGGCAGGTTCCCAAACTTCAAAAATACGTCAGGATGAAGATGCCCAAACTTTATATGTTCTATCTCGGCGGTAACGCAGGACGCTCCAATATAGAAGTGCACGATATCCAATTTGCCGTGTGCGACGACTACCGTGAAGCCATCCCCGCGCTCAAAGCCGCATGGTTCGGCGATGCGGACAAAATCCACATCGACGGCTGGCAGGTTGTCGAATGGGTGGACGGTTACGATGTCGATGTATCCGACCACGCCGAGCCGCAGGGGTCGTCTGAAAACGTCCCGCACCTGTATTTCGTCAATGTCGGTGGTTATCGCGCGGGACAGCTTGCCGAGGCGCACGCTTTCGGACTGTTTGCCGCCGCCACGCCCGCCGAAGCCAAACAAAAGGCCCTGCAAACCCTGTTGACCGACCATGTCCAGCAGCATAAAGACAACCTAAAAGACGTGGACAACCTGCTCCGGCTCGACCGCATCGGCAATCACACCATCCGCCTGACCCCGAATCCGCACGGCAAGCCTGCCGAAATGGGCTTTCAGGGCTATTTACCGATTTAAAGAACAAACCATGAAAATTACCAAGATATTCACCTTCGACTCCTCGCACATGCTCGACGGGCATGACGGCAAATGCCAAAACCTGCACGGACATACCTACAAAATCGAAATCACCGTTTCAGACGACCCCATACGGGGCGGGCCGAAAGACGGCATGGTGATGGATTTCACCGACCTCAAAGCCATTGTGAAAAAACACATTACCGACCCCTTCGATCATGCGTTTATCTACAATGGCGGCAACGGTCGCGAATGCCAAATCGCCGCGCTCTTGGAGGGCTGGAACATGAAAACCCTGTGCCTGCCCTGCCGCACCACTGCCGAAAATATGGCGGTCGAAATGTACGACCGTTTGAAAAACGCGGGGCTGAAAGTGTGCAGCGTGAAATTGTGGGAAACGCCGACATCGTGTGCGGAGTATGAAGGGGAGTAGGGGAGTGCGGTTTTTATAGTGGCTTAACTTTAAACCAGTACGGCGTTGCCTCGCCTTGCCGTACTATCTGTACTGTCTGCGGCTTCGTCGCCTTGTCCTGATTTAAATTTAATCCACTATACCAGCGAGCCAAAATCATCCGTTAAAAAGCAAAAAGGTCGTCTGAAAACCCGATTGCCTATGTTTCAGACGACCTTTCATATCAAACATACCCATTCAAAGGAATACCTATGAAACTCCTCTCCACCCTCTTAGTCCTCCTCGTCGCCGCCGAACATTTCTACATCGCCTGGCTTGAAATGACGCAGATTCCCAGCGAAAAAGCGGCGGAAATGTTCAAGCTGCCTCATGAATTTATGGAGCAAAAGCGCGTGCAGACCCTGTTCAGCAACCAAGGGCTGTATAACGGCTTTTTGGGCATCGGGCTGGTGTGGTCGCGGTTTGCCGCGCCGAACAATGCCGTTTACGGCGCGACGATTCTGTTTCTCGGCTTCGTTTTGATTGCCGCCGCATGGGGCGCGTTCTCTTCCGGCAACAAAGGCATACTCGTCAAACAAGGCTTGCCCGCGATGCTGGCGGCGGCAGCGGTGTTGGCGGTATGAAGAAAATCAGCGTCGCCCCCGAAAATCCGCAATACCGCATCGTTGAAATTTTCGAGAGCCTGCAAGGCGAGGGCTGGAACACGGGCATGCCTGCCGTTTTCGTCCGTTTGGGCAAATGCAATCTGGCGTGCGGCTGGTGTGATACCGATTATTTGAAATTCGGCATGATGAGCCTGTCCGACATCTTAGGTCGTCTGAAAACCTACACCGCCCGCAATATCATCATCACCGGCGGCGAACCGACCATACAGCCGCATCTCGATACGCTGTTGGACGCGCTCAAGGCGGAAGGCTATTTCCTCTGTATCGAAACCAACGGACTCAAGCCCGCGCCGCCGCAAATCGACTACGTCGCCACCAGCCCCAAAGCCTGCTACGCCGCCAAATATGAAACAAACTGCATCGCCGAAGCCAACGAAGTACGCATCGTTGCCGACGGCGATGTCGTTGCGTTCTGCCAAAACATGGAACGCAAAATCCGTGCGCGCCATTACTACCTTTCGCCCTGCGAACAAAACGGTGTGATGAACATCTACGACACCATCCGCCAAATCGGTATCTTAAACAGCCGCCCCGACGCGCCCGTGCATTGGCAGTTGAGCGTGCAGACGCACAAATGGGCGGGGATAGAGTAAAACAGGAAGTAGAGGCTTAAAAAGTAAGCCGCTGTTCCTTGTCAGCAGCACACTTTCTGAACTACTATAAATATGAACTTAGGAATAAGCATAATACTGCAAAAGACATAATATAACCTTAATTATGATTTCGAATATAATCTGTTTTCTATCTCATTTTTGATGTCAGGCCGGTCTTTTAAAACATCTATATCATCTTGTATGCGACTCCATTCAAATGAATCATTGTATAATTGTTTTTCCAAATCTATAAAGTAGGATAGTACATCTATAGGCGGCTGCCCAGAATGGGAAAGATTATGTTTTATTGCCTTACGAATCAATTTTTGGTTTGCAGCCAAAAAATTGGCACAATTTTGACGGGATAAACGAACCTCTGCATCTTCTTCAAGCAAGATAACGACTTTAAAAGGATCATTTCTCACTGTTTCTAAATAATCAAAACCGTGATTATCATGCATAAATACTAATACATCACGGAGAAATTTGTCATTATCTTTTTGAATGGTTTTCCATGTCTCCTTATCTTGGATATGTACTATTCTTTCTTCATCACCGCATTTGCTTAAATTATAAACTATAGGTATAAACCCATGAATTAAAGTAACTTCTGCATAGGCTTTACATTGTAAGAGCAACATTAAAATCCCTATTGCGTAATATTTACTCATGATGATTTTCTTTTTGATGTAATGAATTATGTGAAGGCATAAAGTCTTTATCTGAAATATTATACAATTTTTTTGCTATAATTGATTTTTAGAATTCATCATGTAGTTTTTCCTTTATTTTGGGCTGGTTGGAAAATATCTCTGAAATAATGTCAACTACTCGATTTCTTTCACCGTAACCATAAAGTTGCACTAGTAAGTTTATCAGATAATCTGTAACATCTATTGATTTTCTAGCATTCTTCACTAAATTGTTTTTTGCAATAGCACTATAAATTAAGAGCTTATTGGACTCTAAAAATGTTTTACAGTTTTTTGAGGAGAATTCTACCATCCGGTATGCAGGTAAAGCTGTTATTTCTCCTTTAGGGTTATTGGTTTTATCCAAGTAGGCAAAACCGTTATTGTCCCTCATAAATACCAACACTTCTTTGGTGAACTCATCATACATATTATGATAATCTTCCCATTTTTTTCTATGTTCTTCGGAATTGTCAGTCATTCGAGGACTGCGGATGCGGGTTTCCCCACAGATACTGTTAGGTGTCTCTGCTATAGAATACAACTTTT
>NZ_AJMT01000099.1:0-17748 GCF_000260655.1 Neisseria sicca VK64 | reverse complement strand
AGCATCTGAAACAAAGATATGGGCATTGAACATCGCAAACATATTCATCTCATCACTCTCACAAAGCTCGTCCAATTCATCTTCTTCATCCGGCACGGCAATGCCTTCTTGAGTGCAAAATGCTGCTACTGTACGATCGCACACTTCGTCATCAATTTCTGTCGTATCTATTTCAATACCCAGTTTTTGTATAGGATAAAACCGCTCTAATTCCAAATATGGATTTTTCCATTCCATATAATCCATAAATTGATGATCAGCATAATGCCATTCACCTGATTCGTGATACCAACCTAAATGCTTAAATAACCAATGACATACCAAATCCTCATCTTCAGCCGGAGGAGCTTTTGGTAAATCTTCACGGGTTAAGTAAGGGACGGCTGCAAGCAAGGCATTGAATAAAGGAGTATAACGTTGCATATTTTTGCCTATTAAAAGTGAGATGGAGTAATGTGTAATTTCCTATTTGCCAATGGCCTTGAGGAATTATCTGGAAAATATTTTTACCTGAGTTCTGCCAATGCTTTTTCTGCGATTTCGAAATCGGAGAAATGGTGCTTCACGCCTTGTACATCCTGATAGTTTTCATGTCCTTTACCGGCAATCAGGATGATGTCGTTTATGGCGGCACGTTCGACTGCGTAACGGATGGCAGCGGCGCGGTCGGCTTCGACGCATTCGGGCGCGGGCACGGCAGGCAGGATGTCGTTGATGATATCTTGCGGATTTTCCAAACGCGGGTTGTCGCTGGTTACGACGACTTTATCTGCGCCCTGTACGGCTGCTGCGCCCATCAGCGGACGTTTGCCGCGGTCGCGGTTGCCGCCGCAGCCGAATACGCACCACAAAGCCGCACCCTGCGGTTTGATTTCCTGCAAAGTAGCGAGTGCTTTTTCCAATGCGTCAGGTGTGTGGGCGTAATCGACAACGACCAAGGGCTTGCCGCTGTTCATGATGCAGTCCATGCGGCCTGAGGCGGGACGGATTTTTGCCAGAACATCCAATACTTTATCAAGCGGATAGCCGTTTGCACAAAGCAAGGCGATGCAGGCGGCGAGGTTTTGCGCGTTGAACCGTCCGAGCAGGCGCGTGCGGCAGCGGCCTTCGCCCCACGGGGTTTGGAATACGGCTTCCATGCCGTCCGAAGAGGCTGTGAAATGAACAATGCGGATGTCGGCGTGTTCGCTGAAGCCGTAGCTGTAAACGGTCAAATCAGGACAGTCTTTTTTCAGACGACCTGCGAGTTCTGCGCCATATTCGTCATCCACGTTGATGACGGCGTGTTTCAAGCCGTGCCAGTAAAACAGGCGCGACTTGATGGCACCATAGGCTTCCATCGTGCCGTGATAGTCGAGGTGGTCTCGGGTGAGGTTGGTGAAGATTGCGCTGCGGAACGGCACGCCGTTGACGCGCGATTGGTCAAGGCCGTGGCTGGAGACTTCCATCGCGGCGGCTGTCGCGCCTTGTTGACGGAAACGGTAGAGCAGGGTTTGGACATCGACGGGGGCGGGAGTGGTGTGCGTGGTTTCTTCCAATGCGCCCCAAAAGCCGTTGCCGACCGTGCCGATAATGGCGGTTTTTTCGCCCAACAAATCGGCGGCTTGCGCCAGCCATTGTGTGATGGAGGTTTTGCCGTTGGTGCCGGTTACGCCCCAGACTTTGAGGTCGTCTGAAACGTTGCCGTAAACTTGCGCCGCCAACATGCCGGCACGGTGTTTCAAATCTTTGATGCCTTGATTGGGGACTTTCCATTCGGGATTCCACGCAAATTTGCCGTCGTCGTCCCAAAAAACAAAAGCCGCGCCGTTGGCAATGGCGGCGGGGATATAACTGCGGCCGTCCGTATATTCGCCCTGACAGGCAACGAAAATATCACCTTGTTTAATTTGACGGCTGTCTGAATGCAACAAACGCCCTGCTGCGTTTGCACACAGCAGAGGCGGAATGTTGGTTTCAGCTAAAGGGGTTAACTTGCTGAACATAAAATAATCTCGTTGATACTCGGATTAAGACGGTGTTTTAACGGCTGCAACATTGGTCAGAGGCTTGGTGGGGGAAACGCCCAAGATATTCAGGCTGCCGCCCATGACTTGTTTGAAGACCGGACCAGCCACTACGCCGCCGTAGTAACCGTTTGCAGTCGGTTCGTCGATGGTTACCGCCACAATCACACGGGGATTTTTAGCAGGAGCAAAACCGATGAAAGTTGCGACGTGTTTGTTATCAACGTAACGCCCGTTGACCAACTTACGCGCTGTACCGGTTTTCGCGCCGACGTCGAAACCATCTACCGCACCCGCCGTACCCGTACCGCCGGGCTCGGTTACAGAAACCATCAAATCACGAACTTCACGCGCGGTCGAAGCTTTAATGACGCGTTTGCCTTTTGGCGCAACCGCCTGTTTCTCAAAGCTGACCGGCAACAATTCGCCGTCGTGTGTCAACATGGTATAAGCACGCGCCAATTGCAGCAGGCTCAATTGCAAGCCGTAACCGAAAGACATGGTTGCCTGTTCAATCGGCTGCCATCTGCGCCAGCTTCTCAAAAGACCGGCCGTCTCACCGGGGAAACCGGAGTGCATCCGCACGCCCACACCCAAATCATGATAAAAATCATACATTTCTTTAGGCGTGAATTTTGCAGACAGTTTGCTGGTACCGACGTTGGAAGATTTTTGCATAATGCCGCGCACATCCAAAGTAGGATACACATGGGTATCGCGCACGGTAGCGGGACCGATTTTATAAGGCATGGTGTTAAAACGATCAGCCACACTGACTTTGCCGGAATCCAATGCTTTGGCAATCGTAAACGGCTTCATGGCAGAACCTGGCTCAATCATATCGGTAACGGCTCGATTGCGGCGCTGTTCGCTATCGGCGCTGCCCGGTTGATTGGGATCATAGGCAGGGCTGTTGACCAAAGCCAAGATTTCGCCGGTTTGCGCATCCAATACCACAACCGTACCTGCTTTGGCTTTGTGATAAGCCACTGCCTTATTCAGCTCATCATAGGCAAGTGTTTGAATACGTTGATCCAAAGACAAAACCATGTCCTGCCCGTTTTTCGGATCGCTGTTGCGCGGAGAGTCCAAACTATCGACGATATTGCCTTTATTGTCGCGCAAAACCACTTTCGCACCGTCCGCACCATGCAGACTGTCTTCACGCGACAATTCCAAGCCTTCCTGTCCTTTGCCGTCGATATTGGTAAAACCGATAACGTGTGCGAACAAGTTGCCCATCGGATAATGGCGTTTCAGTTCTTTTTGGAATGCCAAGCCTTTAATGCCCAAAGCTTTAATTTCTTCCGCTTTTTCTTGGCTGAGTTGGCGCTTCAGATAAATAAAATCTTTATCTTTTTTCGCCAATTTTTCCTGCAATGCCTCAACAGGCAGATCAACAATAGCCGCCAACTTAGCCATCTGTTCGGCAGTCGGCATTTCTTCCATACCTGAAGGCATGGCATACAAGGATTCAGTCGGTGCACTCAACGCCAAAGTCGCGCCGTTACGATCCGTAATCATGCCGCGCGACGCAGGTAAAGTCAGGGTACGGACAAAACGCTGATCGCCCTGATTTTTCAAAAACTCATGCTGCGTGGTTTGCAAATAGATGCCGCGAGCCAGCAGTCCGACAAACGCAGCCGCAATCAGCCACAACACCAAAGAAATCCGCCCATCACTGGTGATGGGTTTTTTAGCTTTGGCTGTCTTGGGCAGCATGCTCGGTTTATATTCGTTTTTAATCAACATTTTAACATCTCAATTCATAATCACCCGAACCGTGTCTTTATCTAACGGCACCAATTTGCAGTACCGGATAAGCCGGCTATATTATTTTTTTCGTTCCACCATCACGGTATTATCCGCGCCGGGCGGTTTGAGGCGTTGCTTCTCAGCCGCCACCTTAATCAGCTTGTGGTTCGCCAGCCGCGCCTGATCCAATTTCAAGCGTGCATAGTCCTGATCAAGCTTGATTTCCTGCTTTTGCGCTTTATCCAAAGCGATGAAGTGCAAACGCGATTGGTCTTGCACAGTGACCACCGCAAAAGCAGATACCGATACCAAGACCAACAAAAGGATATTTAATTTATTCATTATTTTCAGACGACCTCAATCTGTTTGTTCCGAGGACACCTGCCCCACATAATGCTTATTCTGCAATCTCACCGCCCGTCCGCTCTGCCACGCGTAAAACTGCGCTGCGCGCCCGCGGATTGGAGGCGGTTTCCTCAACACCCGGCTTTATCGCCTTTCCCACCGCCTTTAACGGCGGCAGAGGCAAATCCGCTTCTTTTACTGCCGCCCAGCGCGGCAAAGGAGGATGTTGCGAATATTTTTTGACAAACTGTTTCACGATGCGGTCTTCAAGCGAATGGAACGCGATAACCGCCAAACGCCCGCCTTGTTTCAGACGACCCATCACTTGCGGCAGAACCGCCTCTACCTCTTCGAGCTCGCGGTTAATAAAGATGCGAACTGCCTGGAAGGTGCGCGTCGCAGGGTCTTGCCCCCGCTCACGAGTACGGACGTTTTGCGCCACGAGCTGCGCCAGCTTGCGGGTTGTATCGATCGGACTTTCTGTCCGTTGCGCAACAATGGCGCGCGCAATCTGGCGACTAAACCGCTCTTCACCATAATTCTTGATAACCTCGTGCAAATCCTGTTCTGATGCTGTTGCAATCCATTCTGCAGCGGACATTCCCCGCGTCGGATCCATGCGCATATCCAAAGGTGCATCAAAACGGAAACTGAAACCCCGTGCGCCATCATCTATCTGCGGGGACGAAATCCCCAAATCAAACAACGCACCATCTATTTCTTCAATACCCAGCTTATCCAGGGTCGTCTGAAAACTGGAAAACCCGTCATGGACTACCGTAACGCGTCCATCCTGCTCGGCCAGCTTTTGCGCCGCCTCAATCGCTTGCGGGTCTTTATCAAACACAATCAGACGACCTTGACTGCCCAGACGGGACAAAATCAATCGGGAGTGCCCTCCCCTGCCGAACGTCCCATCCACATAAATACCGTCTTCACGAACCGCCAGAGCATCAACCGCCTCGTTTAACAAAACGGTGATATGTTGATATTCAGCATTACTCACAATTGCAAATCCGTCTGACTTAATTGGAATGCCAACTCTTCAGGATCATCATCCAAAGCCTGAGTCATTTCAGCTTCCCATTGATCACGGCCCCACAATTCCAAACGGTTGGCGCGACCGACCAAGGTAACGTCTTTTTCAAAATCCACCCGTTTGCGCAGATTGGCAGGAATCAGTACGCGGCCGGCGCTATCCCATTCCAGCGTATCCGCATTGTGCAGCAGCAGATTTTGATAACGCTGCAACATCGGATTTCCTGCCGTTTTCAGGTGCAAAAGCTGCTCGGCAACCTTTGCCCATTCAGCCTCCGGATACATCAGCAATTTTTGACGGGAATCCAAAGTAACCACAATCGACGGCGTATAATGGCGCAGCAAAATATCGCGGAACTTGGCAGGAATCGCCAACCGCCCTTTGCTGTCAATACTCAATTCGTGAGCGCCACCAAACACAATTTCGTCCTAATCGGTTTAAATCGGAATTTTTTGGGCAATGCAGACACTTTTACCCACATCGCCCCACTAGCCCACACTATAAAAAATTTTAACGCCTCGGTCAAATCGCCTTACTCTAAAATCCCAGTACATATGCAACAACAAAATCATTAAAAAACAGTATTTTAACCAAACAAACAAACAAGTCGAACCGCCCATTTTACCCGATTTAGTTTTTAAAAACACAATATGTAGTATTACAAATATTATTTAGACACAACATATGGTATAAAAAAATGAAAAAACGCCCCTTTTCCGTTCACGTTATAATAGACAAATAAATTCATAAATTTTACATTATCTAACAGTTATGAAGGCACACCTCCCCCTCCCCTCCCCTGCCGCGCAAGCCTCAAGTTCCAAACTATTCGAAATCATCAAACAGGAAATAAAAGCCCAAAATAACTGGATTCCTTTCTCACGATTTATGGAGCTTGCACTCTACACACCCGAATACGGCTACTACACCGGAGGCAGCCACAAAATCGGCACAGACGGCGATTTCATCACCGCTCCCACCCTCACCCCATTGTTCGGACAAACCCTCGCCCGACAACTTGCCGAACTACTCCCCCAAACCGCCGGCAACATCTACGAATTCGGCGCAGGCACAGGACATCTTGCCGCCACCCTATTGAAAAGCCTTTCAGACGACCTCAAGCATTACTACATCATCGAACTCTCCCCCGAGCTTGCTGAACGCCAACGCCAATTCATCGCCGAACACACCACCCCGCAACTGGCACAAAAAGTCATCCACCTGACCGAACTGCCCGAATCCTTCGACGGCATCATCATCGGCAATGAAGTCCTAGATGCTATGCCCATTGAAATCATCCGCCGCACCCAAAATACCTTTCAACATATCGGCGTCTCCATCAACTCCGACGGACAGCTCGAACAAAGTCTGCAACCCTTAAACCAACCCGACCTCCTCTGTTTAGCCGCCACCTACTTTCCCGAAACCGAACACCCCTACACCAGCGAGCTACACCCCGCCCAATACGCCTTTATTCTCACCCTCGCGCAGAAAATCACACGCGGCGGCATGATATTTATCGACTACGGTTTTGACGCCGCCCAGTATTACCACCCGCAACGCGACGAAGGCACGCTCATCGCCCACTACCGCCACCACACCGTTCACGACCCGTTTTTCCATATCGGTCTGACCGATCTGACCGCACATGTCAACTTTACCGACATTGCCCAAGCAGGCACCGACGGTGGACTAGACCTCATCGGCTACCTGCCCCAATCTCATTTCCTATTCAACCTAGGCATTACCGACCTGTTGGCACAAACCGCCCCACCAGGTACGGCAGACTACCTCCGTGTCAGCACCGCCGTACAAAAACTGACCGACCAACACGAAATGGGCGAACTCTTCAAAGTCATCGCCTTTGGCAAAAACATCGGCATCGACTGGACAGGGTTCCGCTTCAGCGACATCTGCCACAAACTTTGAAATCCCCACCTCAAACCGTCCTCCAAACACACAGGTCGTCTGAAACACCGTTTCAGACGACCTCATCCATGTTTTATTCCATTAAAAAACAAAAACAAAACATAAAGTACAAAATAAAACTTGCCAAAAACTCAAAACAACATATAATAGCGACTTCACGAAACGGCGAATTAGCTCAGTCGGTTAGAGCAGAGGAATCATAATCCTTGTGTCCGGGGTTCGAGTCCCTGATTCGCCACCAAATTTCGGGGGTATAGCTCAGTTGGTAGAGCGCTTGCATGGCATGCAAGAGGTCAGCGGTTCGATCCCGCTTACCTCCACCAGATAAAAAAGACCTTGTTTTAAACAAGGTCTTTTTTATATTTATTGGCTCTATCATGGATTAACAGCAGGACCTACATTCCCAGCAATCAATTTTCTAAGTACCCAATACAAAAAACAGATTGGCCTCACACCCCCCCTCTCTGTTCACAACGTCATCACTTTCCCTTATTTTCAAGAGGCTGCCATGATGCAATTATCTTGGCAGCCTCTTATATCGTAGTATTAACTTGTTCTGTTTTATATGAAGTTATGGACTCATTCTAAAGACATTACTTGACCTTTATAGATACGGATTCAAGGTTTGGCGCAAAATTTCCATATCTGTAACCTTCGTAATGTTTGCCTTACCCAGACGATCCAAACCAATAAAGCGCATGACGCCGCCACTCACTTTTTTATCATGACTCATGTGCTCTATCCATTTTTCAAATTCAAACTTCGGCGGTGCCGATGGTAATTTTGCAGCCTCAAGTAATGCTGCAATACGAAGCGTATCTGCCTCATGAATTTTACCCAGTTTCTCGGATAACCGTCCTGCCAACACGCATCCCGCGGCTACTGCTTCACCATGCAGCCACACGCCATAACCCATTTCTGCTTCAATAGCATGCCCAAAAGTATGCCCCAGATTCAACCATGCACGAATCCCTTGTTCTGTCTCATCTTGAGCCACAATCTCAGCTTTCATTTTGCAACAATGGTACACAGCCTGCGTAAGTTTCTCCTGATCCTGCATCATTAAATCGGTCATGTGCTGCTCTAACCACTCAAAAAACTCAATATCGCCAAGCGCGCCGTATTTAATGACCTCTGACATACCGGCAGATAATTCGCGTTGCGGAAGCGTTTTAAGCGTAGATAAGTCCGCCAGTACAGCCTTAGGTTGATAAAACGCGCCTATCATGTTTTTCCCAAGCGGATGGTTGATTGCTGTCTTACCGCCAACTGAGGAATCGACCTGACTTAACAATGTAGTTGGCACTTGGATAAATGGGGCGCCACGCTGATAAGTTGCCGCCGCAAAACCAACCATATCGCCAATGACCCCTCCTCCCAATGCGATCAAGGTCGTTTTGCGCTCCGCCCTATTTTGCATTAAACCGTCAAAAATAAGATTGAGCGTTTGCCAATTTTTATATTCTTCCCCATCAGGCAGAATAATACTGAAACTGGAAATACCTAATCTATCCAAGGTCGTCTGAAAAGATTCTAGATATAAGGGCGCAATCGTCTCATTCGTAACAATGGCCACCTTATTACTTAAATATGGCTTTAATAAAACATCAGCTTGTTCAATAAGATGATTCCCGATAAAAATAGAATACTGATGGGAGGGAGTTTGGACGGTCAGGGTACGCATTTTGATTCCTTGTTAATCTTTAGTTGCCGGCTCTCATTTAGGGTCGTCTGAAAACCTATATCGTTACTCACCGATAACAAATCTATTATCGATTTAACGCCTCAAACAACCGTTTCACCGTTTTTGCACAGCTGTCGGACTCGATCACAATGTGCGCAGTATTTCGATATAAAGGATCACGGGCATTATAGAGCTCTTGCAACTTAGCAAGCGGGTTCTCTACCTGCAACAAAGGGCGGCTGTTATCATAACGGGTCCGCTCTAACAGAACTTCAGGCGAGGCATGAAGATACACGACCATACCATTTCGTCGCATATTTTGCCTGTTTTCCTCACGTAAAACCGACCCTCCTCCTGTTGATAAAATAATATCCTTCATCGCAGTCAGCTTCTTGAGCATAGCAGTCTCTCGATTGCGAAACCCTTGCTCACCCTCCATCTCAAAGATGATGGGAATAGAGACACCTGATGCCGTACAAATCTCATGATCACTATCATAAAACGGACGATCCAACATTTGGGCAATATACCGCCCCAAAGTGGTTTTCCCTGCACCCATCAAGCCAATTAAGATTAAATTACCGTTGATTTTTTCCATAAAAAGCATTTTATACGATACTCAGCATTATTTGTGCCACCCTTCCAAACTCGTGTCTGCAAACACCATACTCCAATTTTTAATCCGTTGATTCTAATTGTTTTTAATTTCAGACTTCTAAAAGTCTTTGGCTATTATATTTGACGCACAAATCCTGACTATCAGATTGAATAAATAAAAACCGGGCAGATATCCAAAAGACATCTACCCGGTTTTATTGCATCACTTAATAACGCAAATTACTACCCACGCCATCCATAATGCGAGGCGTTATGAAAATCAACAATTCGCGTCGTTCTTCTTTCTTGGCTCGTGATTTAAACAAGTTTCCTACTACAGGAATATCACCAAGCAATGGAACTTTATTGATGGTATCGCTATTGTCCTCTTCATAGATACCACCAACGATCAAAGTGCCACCATCTTCAACCATAGCCTGAGTATTCAAGTTCTTAGTCTGAATACACTTGGTTATCAAAGAATCTACAGTACAGTCGACCGGAGTATCTTTAGTGATCTTAACGGTCATAATAATTTGGCCATCTGGAGTTACATTAGGAGTAACTGTCAGACCCAAAACCGCTTTTTTGAATGAAACCGAAGTTGCACCACTTGAAGAAGCTTCTTGGTAAGGAATTTCGGTACCAGATTCAATCGTAGCTTCTCGACGATCCTGAGTCAGAACACGCGGATTAGAAATGGTTTTGCTCTTACCTGTTGCTTCAGACGCAGAGATTTCCAAACCTAATGCACCAGATGACAAGGCTCGTACTAAAGCGATACTGTTCGTTGCTGCTGTAGCAGGTAAACTTACGTTAGGCTGCAAAGACCACGTTGGATAAGCAGACTCTCCACGGAAAACTGAAGCGTTAGTATTGTGGTTATTCTGAGCACTTGACCAATCATTACCCCAAGAGTTTCTTCCTCTTGCACCAGCAGCACCAAACTTAACGCCCAAATCGCGTGAGAATCCATCTTTTGCTTCTACAATACGCGCTTCAACCATAACTTGGCGTGTAGGAACATCCAACTCATCAATCAATTTACGGAATTTCTCGATGACGTTCCGATTATCTGTAACAATCAAGGTATTCGTTGCGGGGTCAATCAAAGCACTGCCTCGGCCGCTCAACAAGGTATTGCGACCATTGGAATTGCTACTTCCATTATCTTCCAAACGAAGGATTTTGCGGAACTCCTCCACATTTTTATATTTCAATTGGAAGGTTTGCGAATACAAAGGACCAAGCTCTGCAATTTCTTTTTCTGCTTGCAAGAAGGCCTTATCCTTCGCCAACAATTCATCACGTGGAGCAATATTGATGATATTACCTTGACGACGCATATCCAAATTACGGGCTTGCATTACCAAGTCCAATGCCTGATCCCAAGGCACATCCTTGAGGGATAAAGTCATCTTACCATTTACCGTATCGCTAGCCACAATATTGACGCCGGACTCTTTTGCAAGAATCTGCAGAATAGTACGGACTTCAACATCTTGGAAATCTAGAGAAATTTTACGACCATTGAAAGATTTATTTGCATTACCACCATTCAAACCACGTGACTCCGTATCAGCGGCTTTAGGTAAAATCTCAAAAGTAAAATGCCCTGCTGCCGGCTTAGTACGAACTTCCCAGTTTGAACTATTTCGAATGATCAGCTGAGTATCATTACCGATTCGTTTTAAAGTTATATTTTTTACAGGTGTATTGAAATCACCTACATCCAAACTACGTTGTGCTTGTGTTGGTAACGGATAGTTTTTCAATGTAATGATGACACGATCACGCTGTTGTTTAATATCAGGCTGTCCAGTAAAAGCCGGAACGCTTAATTCAACAATACCTGAATTGCGCGAGCCTTTACGGAAGTCGATATTAGCGGAATTAGCGACTTGCTTTGCTTTTTCTGACGGAACAGAATCCTGCATAGAAGGCTTATTATTTGATACAGACATTGCAGAATTTCGGTCAGCTGACTCACTAACAAAAACCCAAACTTCATTACCATGAATTTCAGTATTATATTGGGCAGTTTTATTCAAACCCAACACAATACGGGAACGGTCATTATTTTGTGCCGCCGTAATCTGATTTAATAACGGATCGGCATACTCCAATACTGATTGAGGCAACCGAATAGTAGTGTTAGCAAAATCAAGTGCAATTCTAGCTGGAGCCGAAGTAACAAAACCGCTCGGACTGGTTACATCACGATCAAAACGGATTTTGATAATTTTTTGACTATCAGGAAGAGTAGATACATTAATATCAGTAATATTACCTGCAAAAGCAGTTTGCACAGCCATGGCTACGCCAATACTGGCAAAAAATTTTGTCATGTGCTTAGTTTTCATAAAGTGAGACCCCTTAATTAATTTGGAATTGCGGCAGATTCGCTTCGAGATTCAGCTGTCGAAGCACCACTTGAACCTTCATCTGACTGTGTACTTAACGGCAATTCAGCCTTTCGATATATCCAGTTACCAGAACTGTCTTCTATTAATTCAGTCAAAGTAATTTTATCCTCAGTAATCGTTTGGATTTTACCGTAATTCTGACCGATATAGTTGCCCGGCATAACGGTATAAACATGTCCATTTACATCGATAAAGCCAGATGTCTTATTATTACCACGCAGAATACCGACATAACGCATATTTTCCAAACTAAATGCTTCCAATGTCTCTTTCTGACGATTCAAATTAGGAGCATTATTCCCCTTGGGTGCATTTTCCAAACGTCGATAGTCAAACGCATTCAACCCATTATATGCTGGAGGAGTATATGCAACTGGCGGAGTAATCGTCGGTGCTTGAAATGGAGTAACCTTAACTTTAGCTTCATCTTGCGTCTGTTTTATCCACATATTTAAATCATCATGAGTGGGGGAACATGCTGCTAAAGACAAAACACCTACGAGTAAGATAGTATTTTTCATGATTTCCCTAATAACTTTTATTTATTGTCAACTTCAGCACCATTCTGCGCATCACTTCCGTTAGCCTGTGCCTCCTTCTGTTTGGCTGCAAGCTCGGCAGCAACTTCTTCTGCAGGACGAGCCTTATAAGTTGTTGCAGTGGCACTCAGTGTCAAAATATCACTTTTGCCCTCTTTACCACTTTTTCCGTCTGCTGCTTGGGAGAGCTTCAGAGATTCCAAAGTAATGATTCGCGATAAACCTCCGACATCACGAGCAAACTGGCTAATCTGATTATGCTTACCCGTAATGGAAATTTCATAGGGTAACTTTTGAATTGGACCATCATTAACCGGAGCTTGAGGCACAACACTATCCAACCGCAAACCATTAGCGGATCCAGCCTGATGCAATTCTTGGATTAAATTAGGAATTTCGGCATCTGTCGGCAGTTGTTTCAACAAAACATCAAAAGCTGAACGGATAGACGCCAACTCCTCCTGAAGATTATGCAAATTAACAGCCTCAATACTTTTTTTCGTATATGTTTCCTTTAGTTCGGCTTCTTTAGCTTCCTGCGTAGAAAGTGTTTCGAGTTGCTCTTTGAAAATACCAACATATCCTATTGCCAAGACCCCCGCTATTGCCAACCCTGCGATAAATAACTTAGCAGGCATATTTAACAAATAGAGGTTTTGGATATCAATATTTTTTGCTTTACTTACAGACATTTATTTTACCTCTTGCTTCTGTTCGCCAGTTTCAGTCGTGTTCGCGGCTGGATTTTGTACGGGTACTGATGGATGACCTGAATTATTCAACAAAACCTTCAGAGTAAATTCTTGATAATTATCAATTTTCTTAATACTCAAAAGTTCTGGCTGAGCAAAAACCCCGGTACTTGGTAAAGAACGCATAAACATTGCGATCTTATTATCACTACTTGCTCGACCCGTAATTTTGTAAGATGTCGAACTTTCTGCTTCCAACGCTGTCAGATAAGAGTTATCGGGAGTAACTACATTTAAGCTGTCGATGATATAGGCAGCCTGTGAACGTTTTTCCTGTAACTCTTCTACTTTTTGTTTTTTTGATAGGAAATTTTCTTTTTCTTGCTGCAGTTTTAGAATTTCTCCCAAAGCTTTATCCAGCTTTTCAATTTCCTTCCCTAGAAGGGCATTACGGTCTTCCTGTCTGCTGATTGCATTATTAATTGTCAAATATGTCAACACAAGCAGACCTGCACCTATCAATAACGCCGAAAGCATTAATACTTTAAATTGTTGCTTTTTGCGCTGTTTGATTTCTTCCCTATAAGGAAGAAGGTTAATTTTAACAAATTCGATCATATTACAATCCCCTTAATGCTAATCCGAATGCTAATGTTAAAGACGGTGCATCAATTTGCAGCTGCGGCAAATCAATTTTATTGTTTCGTTCAGCATATAAAACCGGGTGAATACACTGTGTCGCAGTATTGGTTTGAGAAAAAATACTTTCCGCCAATCCGGCCTGTTGCGATGCAAACCCAGTTAATAAAATATGTTTAATGTTTGAGAAGGTCTCTGTCGTCTGCGTAGTGTAGTAAAACTGCAATACACGTTGGATTTCTTGCGCTACCTGAACGTTAAAGCTATCTGCGACTTGGGTTTGATAATCAGATGGTTTGCTGGATGAAGCTATCATCTGCGCCGCTTTTTCTTCTGTCACTTGATAAGTACGCTGAATCAGTTGATTCAACTGTTCCGTACTGACAGGAGTCTCTTGTTTATACAAAATCTGTCCGTTTTGCATCACCAATGCGTACATTTGGGTAGCATGAATGCCAAATACGGCAACTTTTTCATTAGTCAATTCAGGTGCATGATTATTAATCCAAAAAGCATAGGCATTTCTCTGAGCCAAAAGATCCAAATCTAAGGCAGACAGATCAAGTCCTGCATTTTCAAACATTTCAATAACAGGCTCAATATCGTCTTTTCTAGCTGCTACGGTTGTAATCTGCTGCCCCGCCGGGGAAACGGATACGCCGGTCACCTGATAGTCATAACTCATCTCATCAATAGGACCGATTGCTGAAATTTCAGATTCAGCAAACTCGTCCAAATCAAGTTCGGTATCGCGAGGGTTGTAAGTTATGTTCTCTATTGTTGCCAAGCTTTGTGGTATAGCTGCAACAAAGTTCTTACAAGAACTGCGCAATTGCGTATAAGTATGTTGCAAATAGGTGACAAGTTGGTCGTAATCTTGGATTTTGTTACCTTTTACAATATTTTTAGGTAATTTGGTAATAACGTATTTTTCTAGCTGAATTTGGTTTAAACTACGGCCTGTCAGCTGAACCATCTTAATGGCATGCTGGCTGATGTCGATGCCGATAGCGGCTCGGTTGCTTAACCCTCCGGAAGCTTTACTTGCCTTGCTGGTTTTGCTTTTAGGGCTTTTTGATAAGCTAATCATATAATTTCCCTGTATTGTTAGGAGTGAGTAACTGTTTCGATATCCGTAAAGGATTTCTTTTTCTTTGCACAGTAAATACTGTGTTTCACAGAAATCGGTTTCTATTTTACTTTATTTAATGCCAGTGATGGCAAAAATTATTACTTAGTCATGATTAAAAAGATTATAACGACCTGTCTTGGTTTGATATTAGGATTGGCACTCTTCGGTGTCGGCTTGCTCGCTATTGCGATTCTGGTCACATACCCCAAGTTGCCTGCTCTTGATTCTTTACAACACTACCAACCCAAAATGCCCCTCACAGTATATTCTGCCGACGGTCAGATTATTGGGGTTTACGGTGAACAGCGCCGGGAGTTTACAAAAATTGGAGATTTTCCAAAGGTTTTGAAAGACGCTGTTATTGCCGCAGAAGATAAACGTTTCTATGAGCACTGGGGCGTAGACGTAGTAGGCATTGCCCGTGCCGCTATCGGCAACGTAGTCGCAGGCGGTTTGCAATCAGGTGCCAGTACCATTACTCAACAGGTAGCAAAGAACTTCTACTTGAGTAACGAGCGTACATTTACCCGCAAATTCAATGAAGCCCTATTGGCCTATAAAATCGAACAGACGCTTAGTAAGGATCAGATTTTAGAACTGTATTTCAACCAAATCTATTTGGGTCAACGGGCGTACGGTTTTGCCTCTGCCGCTCAAATCTATTTCAACAAAAACGTGAAAGATTTGACTTTGGCTGAAGCATCCATGCTGGCAGGCCTACCTAAAGCGCCTTCAGCGTATAACCCCATCGTTAACCCCGAGCGCGCTAAACAGCGCCAAGCCTACATCCTGCGAAACATGCAGGAAGAAAATATGATTACTGCACAACAACGCGATCAAGCTTTGAAAGAAGAGCTGCATTATGAACGTTTTGTGCAAAACATCGACCAAAACGCTTTGTATGTTGCTGAAATGGCACGCCAAGAGTTGTATGAAAAATATGGCGAGGACGCATACACCCAAGGCTTTAAGGTCTACACAACCGTCAATACTGCCAACCAACGTGTTGCTACTGAAGCCCTTAGAAAAGCGTTGCGTAATTTCGACAGAGGCAGCAGTTATCGCGGCGCAGAGAACTACATCGACCTCAGCAAAACTGATGACGTAGAAGAAACGATCAGCCAATATCTTTCTACTTTATATACGGTTGACAAAATGGTTCCGGCCGTTGTCTTGGAGGCCTCTAAAAAAGGAGTTCTGATTCAACTACCTAGCGGAAAAAGATTCAATCTGAACAGCTACGCGCTCGGCTTTGCAGCCCGTGCAGTCAACAACGAAAAAATGGGCGACGACCGTATTCGTCGCGGTTCCGTTATCCGTGTCAAAGGCGGCGGCAACAATTGGTCTGTCGTTCAAGAACCCCTATTGCAAGGTGCTCTGGTTTCATTAGACGCGAAAACAGGTGCCGTGCGTGCATTGGTCGGCGGTTATGACTTCCACAGCAAAACATTTAACCGTGCCACCCAAGCCATGCGCCAACCAGGTTCTACCTTTAAGCCTTTCGTATACTCTGCGGCACTCGCCAAAGGCATGACAGCATCCACCATGATTAATGACGCACCACTCTCCCTGCCGGGTAAAGGTGCCAATGGTTCTGCTTGGAATCCTAAAAACTCAGACGTCCGTTATGCAGGCTATATCACCCTGCGCCAAGCATTGACCGCCTCTAAAAACATGGTTTCCATCCGAATCTTGATGTCCATCGGTATCGGATACGCGCAACAATACATCCAACGTTTCGGCTTCAAACCGTCCGAAATCCCTGCCAGCCTGTCTATGGCGCTTGGTACCGGTGAAACAACACCATTGCGTGTCGCTGAAGCATATAGCGTCTTTGCCAATGGCGGTTACAAAATTTCCGCATACGTCATCGACAAGATTTATGACAGCGAAGGTCGTCTGAAAGCACAAATGCAACCTCTTGTTGCAGGCGAAAACGCTCCTCAAGCCATCGACCCGCGTAACGCATACATCATGTACAAAATCATGCAGGACGTTGTCCGTGTCGGTACTGCAAGAGGCGCCTCCGCACTTGGCCGTTCCGATATCGCCGGTAAAACCGGTACGACGAACGACAATAAAGATGCATGGTTCGTCGGCTTCAACCCAAGTATTGTCACTGCCGTATACATCGGCTTCGACAAACCGCGCAGCATGGGCCGTGCAGGTTACGGCGGCACGATTGCCGTTCCAGTCTGGGTCGATTACATGCGCTTCGCACTCAAAGGCGTAGAAAACAAAGGCATGAAAGCACCGGCAGGTATCGTGAACAGCGGCGGCGAATACTATATGAAAGAACGTATGACCACCAGCTCCGATATCACTCTGGACAATAGCGGTACCGTTCCACGCCCTGCACAACAACCTTCCCGACAACAACGCCCGGCCAATGCCAACACTGCTACAACGCCTGATAGCGATCGGGATGGCGGAGACCGCGGTCGCGGTGATTTGCAAGAAACGCCGGTACAGCCAAGCAATGTTAACAATCGACAATTAGACTCGCTGTTCTAATTACACCGGTCAAAAGGTCGTCTGAAACCCGAATCAGGAATTTCAGACGACCTTTTTATATATGGCAGCACAATCTCAATTCATTGCCATGTGAACAAGATAGAAAAATTCACTTTAAACCGATACAGCATTGCCTTATCCGAGCCTCAAGCGGAGAGTTTCCCCAAATGCTAAAAAAACCAGTTTCATGTCATCTGCACTGCTCATCAAACTTATCCCCTACCCCTTGATTTCAAATTACCTCACCACACTAGATTCCGCCCCTTCCACTCACTCCATCAATCAAACAAATTGTATAGTGAACTAACTTTAAACCATTACGGCGTTGCCTCGCCTTAGCTCAAAGAGAACGATTCTCTAAGGTGCTGAAGCACCAAGTGAATCGGTTCCGTACTATCCGTACTGTCTGCGGCTTCGTCGCCTTGTCCTGATTTAAAGTTAATCCACTATA
>NZ_AJMT01000098.1:0-24282 GCF_000260655.1 Neisseria sicca VK64 | reverse complement strand
CTGTCAAATTTGCAATAAGCAGGCCGCTCGAGAATCTCGGCGGCCTGTCGGCAGATGATTATTCTTCAGTTGCTGAATGTTCTTCAGTATTTTCTTCGGAATCAGTTTCTGCCTCTGGGTCATAACCCGATGGCAACAATAATCCAGATATGATAGGTACTGTCAACTCTTTTATGTCGATGACTTTTTCGCTTGCAGGCTTAAACTTGAATACGGGTTTGCCGTAATTGTGGTAAATACTTTCCATAACGATGTTCAACGCCTGAGTGTTGCTTTTGCTGTTGACCTGCGTATAAATACGCGTTGCCAACAATCTGCCTTTTCCATTCAGATAGTAGTCATAATAGAGAGGCATGCCGACCATCTTTTCAAAGCCGGAGTGCATTGAGAGGCCTTTCTCTTTTGTACTATCTATAAACTCGCCAAAGAATTTTTCAACTTTCTCGTAGCCTTCAGCCGTAGAGCCTTCCTCCGGTTTTTTCTTCAGAACATCAAATTCTTTTTTGAATTCTTTAGCGAAAGCGTTGATAAAGAGCGGGTCATATTCGTCTTTATGGGTGTAATGGATGCGGTATTTTGCTTTGTTTTGCTTACCGAATTCATCCATATTTTCAAGGCGGTATGCCTCAGCAGGAGCAGCTTTGCTGGCTTCAATATAGGCTTTGAATGCCGCCTTTGCTGCATGATGCAAAGGAATGCCTTTGACCATCTCTTCATCTTTAAGCTGGATGCTGATGGGTTGCTCTTCAGCCAAACGCTTACGGATCTCTTCGCTCGTAAAGATGCTCATAATCATCGAACTAAGCAATGGCTGGTCAATAGTCAAACTGAGATTTTCACCATCAATCAGCATGGGAGATTGGATATTCAATTGCTCATTGCGATGGTTAATGGAAATAGCGGGAATCCATTCGGCTTTTTTGGCAGGCAGGTCAATGGCTATATGCGATTTCAAACGCACACCTTCCAAATAACGTCCGACAACCGGATATTCTTGCCACTTATCGATCATTTCAGGGAACCATTTATCATTATCGGTGTCCAGCAAGGCTTCTTTCAGCTTGGTCTGATCTTCTTCCGAAAGCTCGATTCCGTCTTCGTTCAATTCTTTGACTTGTTTGTCAAGTTCGGCTTGATCCTTCTTTGTTTCTTCCAAACGGGCTTTCTTCTCGCTTTCCGGCGCTACCCCTGCTTCGGCAGTAGAAGTATGAAACTTCACTTCGCTATCAATGTTATAGCTGTAATCATCCGTATAGACGCGATCAAGGGAAATTGCCATCATTTCATGGGCAGATTTGTTTTCAAGGCTGCTGCATGCGCTCAAACCAAATGCCGCCGCCAATACTAGACAAAACGTCTTTTTCATTTACTGTTCCTTAAAAAAACAATCCAATGGGAATGTAAATGACTTTTAACACAAATAATTTAATGTGACAACATCATTGTATTGTTCGGTTTCTAAAAACGCTGAAAGGTCGTCTGAAACGGCAATTTACCGTTTCAGACGACCTTTTAAATACCATTACAAAATGCCGTTATGGTAAGTCTGATCATCAATCATGGTCGGATATTTCGGGTGGTTGGCATAAACAGTATCGTGGATTGCTTCAACTTTGTTATGCACATGACCCAATACATCAGAAAGCGCGATGTCCTTACCGGTTGTATTCACATCTTTCAATTGGTCGCCATTATGGGTATTGCTGCCGGCAAAGGTATCGATATCTGTCTCATGTTTCAACCAAGTCGCATACAGTTTGCCTTTGATGTCGGTATGCAGGGTATTGTTGGCAACATTCAACGTGGCTTTTCCTACGCCGTCACCGGTACTGTTGACATCCACAATGGCATCGTTCAGTTTGCCGTGGAGGGACAACGTATTGTTGGTCACGTTGTACTCTTTGGCATTGGTACGCATATAGGCAAATTCACGATAACCGGCCGACTCTTCTCGAACGGTAATATTGTTGTTGTTTAACGTTATCGAACCATGCAGGGGGACATCCGAGCGGTGTTCTTCAAAATAGAACGGCACGGCTCCCGGTGCAATTTTTCCGATATTGGCAGTATTGTCGCTGATATTGATGGTGCCCGTACCGATACCGTCGTGTTTGCTGACATGATCATATGTGTTGTTAATCACTGCCATCAGGTATTTGGTGGACTCACCGTCGATTTTATTGTCGGTAATATTCAGCGTGTAATCCATTTTGTTTTCATGGTTACGGAATTCGATGCCATAAGTTTGGATGTGGTTTTGATACACTGCCAAATTTTTAATGGTATTGCCGCTGATGTCGTAATAACCTTTATCCGCCGTATGCAAATCGCGCAATTGGGTATTGGTTTGCACTTGAATGCCGGAATACATGTGGTAATACCTACCTAAATCATCATCCATATAAAGACGGAAATTCGGGTCTTGCGTAATAACGTTGTCTTTAATTTTCACGTTATCCATGGAAAATTGGCGGTTGTAGGCAGCGATACCATACAGACGGTCGCCGTTTAAGACGTTGTTTTCGATAACGATACCGGTACCATCATGCACATCTAAACCTTTACGGTAGTTATGGTCGGTCGTATTGTTGCGGAAAGTAATGCCGTAGTTGTAGCTGCCTGCCATGGCAGTCATGCCATAACCTGTACCGCCATCAGCCTCGTGACCGTTCCACTCCAATCTATTGCCTTCGCCGACAAAGTTCTTTTGATATCCGACCATCGCGCCGGCAACACGGTTGTGGTGCAGATAGGAGTCGACAATACGGTTGTTCTCACCCAAAGGCAGATGGTCATATTGTTCGTTGATTTCACCGCTTTGGACGCGTGCTTTGTAAGTTTGGCTCTTACCTGCTTCCCGAACCAATGCATCAGTCGATGTAAACATCACACCGGCACGGTTGACTCCGGATACCTCGACTTTGCTGATTAAAGTATGGTCGGCATCGTTGACCAAAATGCCGCTGACTTTTCCGAAGTAGCTCAAGCCCTTCCGGTAAAAGTCCGGATTGGTATATTTAACAGAAAGATTCGCAATCGTTTTATGGCTTTGTCCATCCACCAAAATACCGGCAAATGCGCGAATATCATCGTGATTGGTATTGGGGTTAAACACACCGACCTGCGCTTTATCAAAGGTGATCAGCGTTTTGCCCATGCCCGAACCAAAAATACCTTTGACCCCTGAATTATTGCCATTGATGACAATTTGATCGGAAATATAGTAAGTACCGTCCATGAACAGCATGGCTTTTTCTTTGTGTGCCGCAGTCAATGCCGCTTTGATGGCTGCCAAGCTGTCTTTTTTCCCGGTCGGATCTGCGCCAAAATCATTGACGTCGATGTATCTGCCAAATTCTTTCGATTGATGAACGGTGTAGTTGGAAACCTCCCCTTCTTTTATTTCATCTTGATGATTGGCTTGATGTTCGGCCTGTCTGGCAGTATGGGCTTCATTGGATTTTGAAGTATTGTGTCGAGCCGTTTCTTTATTGTCACCAGCCTGATTGTCTTCATGTTTGTGGGCAACCGTTACCACTGTTGCTGAATGCGCCGCTTTACCGTTGGTTTGATGATGGTGTGCAACATCATTTTCAGTATGTTGCGCTTTCTCGGCAGCCTGTTTTTCAGCCAGGATTGCTTTGGTTTTAGCGGCAATTTCCGCTTGTTTGGCTGCATGTGCGGCTTTTGATTTTTCTAACGCTTCAGCCTGTCTTGCAGCCGATGCTGCTTTGGCTTTTTCCAAGGCTTCGGCTTGACGTACTGCAGCAGCGGCTTTTGCCTTTTCCATAGCTTCTGCATGTCTTGCAGCGGCGGCGGCAACAGCGGCCTGTCTAGCAGCTTGGTATTTTGCCATGACCTGCTCTTTGGCTGCTTGAGCTTCTGCCTGTTTGCGTGCAACGACATCAGCACGGAGAACCTGAGACATAATGGCCATTTCTTTGCTGGTTAATTTACTGCGGTCGGCAACCGGCACCGGTTTGGTATTTTTTGAAGTATTGACTGCGGCAGTATCGGCAGAGGGCGTATGTTGCAGACCAAAAATTTTATCCTGTCCCCTCAATTGTTTAGGGAGGGCTGCTGCCAGATTCAGACCGCCAAAAGAATGGTCGTAAATCAATTTGTTCAATGCAGAAGGAGCATGGCCGGCATGATCTTGGCTTGCGGCTACTGCATGATTAGATTGAGAAGTTTGACTTTTAGTGTGAACTCTTGTTTGTCCGAGATTGAAGAAAGAGTACGTGGTTTTAGTTGACATAATATATTTTCCCTAGTTTAAAAGCCGCAGACTTGCGTCTGAGGCAACGAAAGCAATGCTTTCCTACCCTTTTTCAGCGATTTTTATATGTCGTTTGAATGATTTGAAATCATTTCCATCGTCATTTAAATAGCTGTAACGATTATTACTCATTCTAAAACCTCAAAACCTGACGCTCTTTTTTTAATCCTTCCGCCTTTTAAACATAAAACCGCACTTAAATATCCCTATAACATTCAGACGACTTTTCATGATCTTGTAAAAGTCATTCCAAAGCTCTCACTTTGGAACAGTCATCTTGTAATGTCACATTAATATATTAAACACTGCTTTACATTAAAAAACGAAAACCTAAGTCTATCAGAGTTCTAGAGTATCTATTTAGTTCACTGCGATGTCGATTTAAGTCCCTTTTTTCGACATTTTTCAGCAATCAAATATACCAAACGAGTAATGAAATGATTCTAGCATATTGAATTGGTATAATTACATTTTCATAACTTAGCAAATATTAAAATTTTTTAATTATTTGAAAAATAGAAAAATTTTTTTATTTTTTAGTTCAAATAGTGACTGTTTTTCACAACAACACACCAAACATCGGGATATTTTTTTACAAATGGCACGACAAAATCTGTTTACAAAATAAAAAGGTCGTCTGAAAAGAAATTTTCTTTCAGACGACCTTTGGATCTGTTCTATTAATACGAAATCAAATCAGCACACTTCAACCAACCAGCCATGTTTGTCTTCCGCCAAACCGTATTGGATGTCGGTCAAGGCTTTGCGCAAAGCGTAGCCGCGTTCTTGGCTCTTCACTTCGATTTCTTTGCCGTCGATGACAAAAGAGGTTACGGGCGAGATGACGGCGGCGGTGCCGGTCAGAATCGCTTCCGCGCCCTCTTCGACTGCGGCTTTGAGTTCGTCCACGGTGAAATTGCGTTCGCTGACGGTGTAGCCCAAGTCTTTGGCGACGGTCAGCACAGAATCGCGGGTAACGCCGTGGAGGAATTCGTCGGTCAACGGTTTGGTGATGATTTCGTTGCCTTTAATCAGGATAAAGTTGGACGCGCCGGTTTCCTGTACGTCGCCGTTCGGGCAGAACAGGACTTGATTTGCACCATGTTCGGCTTTTGCCTTCAGTACCCAAGGCATGGCGGAGGCGTAGTTGCCGCCGCATTTGACGCGACCCATGTGCGGTGCGCAGCGGATGTGCTCGGTTTCAACCAAAATTTTCACGGGCGAACCGGCTTTGAAATAGTCGCCGACCGGAGACGCGAGGATATAGAGTAGCGCAGTTTCGGACGGCGAACCGGCTTTGCCGATAACGGGGTCGGTACCGATGAGCGTCGGGCGCAGATACAGCGCGGCAGGCGCATCGGGAATTTCGTCGGCGGCGCGTTTGACCAATTCGATCAGGGCATTCAGATAGGCTTCGGTTTCGGGGCGCGGCAGGTGCAAAATGTCTGCGCTTTGCTGCATACGGGCGATGTTTGCCGTCGGGCGGAACAAGACGATTTTGCCGTTTGCCTGACGGAAGGCTTTTAAGCCTTCAAAGCATTCGCTGCCGTAATGCAGGGCGTGCGCGCCGGGCGCGAGGGTGAGGTCTGAGGAAGTTTGCCATTCGGTCGGCTGCCATTTGCCGTCCTTGTGGGCGATAACGGGCATTTGGGCGTGGAAGACGCTGCCGAACACGGCGGGTACGGGTCTGCTCATGGTGATTGCCTTTCTTATTCTGTTTGGTTCTGTTTAGATATTAAAAGTTGAAAGATACGCCTGTACGGATGGTTTTGACAAGTCCGAATACTTGTTTCGCAAACAGCTTTCGCCCAAGCCCTTGCCTGATAACGAAATACGGAAAACCATCCATTCCGATACGCATACGAATTGTCAGCAATCATGCCTACCGTGTACTACATATATAGTGGATTAAATTTAAATCAGGACAAGGCGACGAAGCCGCAGACAGCACAGATAGTACGGAACCGATTCACTTGGTGCTTCAGCACCTTAGAGAATCGTTCTCTTTGAGCTAAGGCGAGGCAATGCCGTACTGGTTTAAAGTTAATCCACTATATAATGAAGCCCAAGGTCGTCTGAAAACTGCCGCACATCCTATCCGAAACAATCCAAATCGTTTAAACTAAGCCGCATCTGCGGCAAACGGATTCAGAAACGGGATCCCTATCGACCGCCCTACCGAATTTTCAGACGACCTTTTCAAAACTTTCCGACAGGCATACCGCCGGAGACATCCATGAAACTGATTTATACCATTATCAAAGTCATCATTTTATTATTGTTTTTACTGCTCGCCGTCATCAATACCGACAGCGTCACCTTCCACTACCTGCCCGGTCAGAAAGCCGATTTACCGCTGATTGTCGTCCTCTTCGGCGCATTCGTCATCGGCATCGTGTTCGGCATGTTTGCCCTGTTCGGCAGACTTTTGGCGCTGCGCAGCGAAAACAACCGCCTGCGTGCCGAAGTCAAAAAACACGCGCATTTGAGCGAAAAAGATCTTGCCGCCCCCGTACCGCAGCAACCCACGCCGCAAACGACTGCCTCTGCCAAACAACCCGTACAAACGCCCAAGCCTTAAAAAAGGAATCACATGGACAACGAATTGTGGGTCATCCTCCTGCCCATTACCCTTTTGCCCGTCTTCTTCGCCATGGGCTGGTTTGCCGCCCGTATCGACATGAAAACCGTGTTGAAACAGGCGAAAAGTGTGCCTGCCGGCTTTTACAAAAGTCTGGACGCATTGGTTGACCGCAACAGCGGCCGTGCCGCCCGCGAACTGGCGGAAGTCATCGACCAGCAGCCGCAGTCTTACGACCTCAACCTGACTTTGGGCAAACTCTACCGTCAGCGCGGCGAAAACGACAAAGCCATCAATATGCACCAAGCCCTGCTCGACTCGCCCGATACCGTCAACGAAAAACGCGCGCGGGTGTTGTTCGAACTCGCGCAAAACTACCAAAGCGCAGGCTTGGTTGACCGCGCTGAACAAATCTTCATCGGCTTGCAGGAAGGCAACATGGCGCGCGAAGCCCGTCAGCACCTGCTCAGCATCTACCAGCAAGACCGCGACTGGGAAAAAGCCATCGAAACCGCGCAGCTCCTCAGCCACGACGAGCAGACCTACCAATTTGAAATTGCACAGTTTTATTGCGAACTTGCCCAAACCGCGCTGTTCAAATCCAATCTTGACGCCGCCCGTTACAACGTCCAAAAAGCCTTGGACGCCAACAAAAAATGCGCCCGCGCCAACATGATTTTGGGCGACATCGAAACCAAACAGGGCAATTTCCCCGCAGCTGTCGAGGCATACGGCGCCATCGAACAGCAAAACCATGCCTACCTGAGCATGGTCGGCGAAAAACTCTACGAAGCCTACTCCGCCCAAGGCAAACAGGAAGAAGGGCTGAACCGGCTCATCGGCTATATGCAGACTTTCCCCGATTTAGACCTCATCAACGTCATTTACGAAAAAGCCCTGCTGCTCAAAGGTGAAAGCGAAGCCGCCCAACTTGCCATCGACCTCGTGCGTCAAAAACCCGACCTCAACGGCGTATACCGCCTGCTCGGTTTGAAAATCAGCGACATGAATCCCGCATGGAAAGCCGACGCCGACATGATGCGTTCCGTCATCGGCCGCCAACTCCAACGCAGCGTCATGTACCGCTGCCGCAACTGCCACTTCAAATCCCAAGTCTTCTTCTGGCACTGCCCTGCCTGTAACAAATGGGAAACCTTCACACCCAATAAAATCGAAGTGTGAAACAAACCAACAAAAAGGTCGTCTGAAAAGTTTCAGACGACCTTTTATCTATTCCCTGCCCTACACCGCCACGGCAGCCTTGATGTGCGGATGCGGGTCGTAACTTTCCAACTCGAAATCTTCAAACTTGAATGCAAACAAGTCTTTGACCTCCGGATTGATTTTCATCACAGGCAGCGTGCGGGGGGCACGGCTCAATTGCAGTTTTGCCTGTTCGAAATGGTTGCTGTACAGATGCGCATCGCCCAAAGTATGGATAAATTCGCCCGCCTCCAACCCGCAGACTTGTGCGACCATCATGGTCAACAGCGCGTAACTGGCAATGTTGAACGGTACACCGAGGAAAATGTCTGCGCTGCGTTGGTAAAGCTGGCAGGACAATTTGCCGTTGGCAACGTAAAACTGAAACAGCGCATGACAAGGCGGCAATGCCATTTCGTCTACCAACGCAGGATTCCATGCCGACACAATCAGACGGCGGGAATCAGGATTTTTCTTGATTTGTTCCACCACATTGGCAATTTGGTCGATATGGCGGCCGTCGGGGGCAGGCCAACTGCGCCATTGGTAGCCGTACACAGGCCCCAAGTCGCCGTTTTCGTCCGCCCATTCGTCCCAAATGGAAACATTATTATCTTTCAAATATTTGATGTTGGTATCGCCTTTGAGAAACCAAAGCAGCTCATGGATAATCGAGCGCAAATGCAGCTTTTTGGTGGTCAGCAGCGGAAAGCCTTGACTCAAATCGAAGCGCATTTGATAGCCGAACACCGAACGAGTGCCTGTACCGGTACGGTCGGATTTATCGGTACCGTTTTCGAGAACGTGGCGCATTAAATCGAGGTAGGCTTTCATTGGTATCCTTTAAGGGTGTGTGTTGTTGGAGATGATTTGGTGCGTATTGTATAGCAATTTGTCGATTAACAGCATAACCAAGGTCGTCTGAAAACTGGAAACGGGGTTCAGACGACCTTAGCATTATCCGTTATGGATTATCCTGAAACACGTTTTTCTATCTGAAACAAAATTCGTTTTTAA
This sequence comes from Neisseria sicca VK64, assembly GCF_000260655.1. GTDB lineage: Bacteria > Pseudomonadota > Gammaproteobacteria > Burkholderiales > Neisseriaceae > Neisseria > Neisseria sicca_B. Next base: position 15,202 of record NZ_AJMT01000098.1, on the reverse strand, counting down.
GGTGTTATTTTCTTTCCTAATCCTGTTTTCCAAGAGTAATTTTGGTAAAATTGTTGACAATATTGACCGTTTTCACATGAAAATTTGCGTTGAATCGAATTTTTTACACTCTCTCGTTTTAAATTTCTAGTTTAATTACTTAGAATATACAACCAACTTATTTTAAAATGATGAAATTTTCAAAAATATTTTTGTATTTTATTGGCCATATATACCAAATAATAAAATTCTCAAAAAAATAATGTCAACAATTTTCATCAAAACCGCTTGGCAGGCAAAAAAATTAGGTTTATATTGCTTTCCACAAATTCATCATCCTTTCCAATCTAATCCACAGGGAGCATAAAATGACCGATTTGAACGCCTTGTTTGCCAACCTCAAACAACGTAACCCCAATCAAGAGCCGTTTCACCAAGCGGTTGAAGAAGTATTCATGAGCTTGGGCCCGTTTTTGGCAAAAAACCCGAAATACACCCAACAAAACCTGCTTGAACGCATCGTCGAACCTGAGCGCGTCATTATGTTCCGCGTCACTTGGGTGGACGACAAAGGACAAGTCCAAGTCAACCGCGGCTACCGTATTCAAATGAGCTCCGCCATCGGTCCTTACAAAGGCGGCTTGCGCTTCCACCCGACCGTCGATTTGGGCGTATTGAAATTCCTCGCCTTTGAACAAGTGTTCAAAAACGCCCTGACCACCCTGCCTATGGGCGGCGGCAAAGGCGGTTCCGACTTCGATCCCAAAGGCAAATCCGACGCCGAAGTGATGCGTTTCTGCCAAGCCTTTATGAACGAACTCTACCGCCACATCGGCCCGAACACCGACGTACCTGCGGGCGACATCGGCGTAGGCGGCCGCGAAATCGGTTTCCTCTTCGGACAATACAAAAAAATCCGCAACGAATTTGCCTCCGTCCTGACCGGCAAAGGCCTCGAATGGGGCGGCAGCCTTATCCGTCCTGAAGCGACCGGCTACGGCACCGTGTACTTCGCCCAATCCATGCTGCAAACGCGCAGCGATTCGATTGAAGGCAAACGCGTGCTGATTTCCGGCTCCGGCAACGTCGCACAATACGCCGCCGAAAAAGCCATCCAGCTGGGCGCGAAAGTGCTGACCGTTTCCGACTCCAACGGCTTCGTCCTCTTCCCCGACAGCGGCATGACCGAAGACCAACTCGCCGCGCTTATCGAGCTGAAAGAAGTCCGCCGCGAACGTGTTTCTACCTATGCAAAAGAACAAGGTTTGAAATACTTTGAAAACCAAAAACCGTGGGGCGTTGCCGCCGAAGTCGCCCTGCCCTGCGCGACCCAAAACGAATTGGACGAAGAAGCCGCCAAAACCCTGTTGGCAAACGGCTGCTACGTCGTTGCCGAAGGTGCGAACATGCCTTCTACTTTGGGCGCGGTCGATCAGTTCGTCAAAGCGGGCATCCTGTATGCACCGGGCAAAGCCTCCAACGCCGGCGGCGTGGCAACTTCAGGCTTGGAAATGAGCCAAAACGCCGTCCGTCTGGCCTGGAGCCGCGAAGAAGTCGACCAACGCTTGTTCGACATCATGCAAAGCATCCACGAATCCTGCCTGAAATACGGCACTGAAAACGGCAAAACCAACTACGTCAACGGTGCGAACATCGCCGGTTTCGTTAAAGTCGCCGATGCGATGCTGGCGCAAGGCATTGTGTAAGTCTCATTGTCCTGACTTTAGGCTGTAGAAAGGTCGTCTGAAAACCTTAATTCAAGGTTTTCAGACGACCTTTTTTACTGTTCGGAACTGCTTATAGCGGCTTCAAAGGCAGACACACAATAAAGCACACCTTAATGTGATTTCAAACCTGCCTCGTTTTTTATAGTGGATTAAATTTACATCAGGACAAGGCGACGAAGCCGCAGACAGTACAGATATAGTGGATTAAAATTGCAATGATACGGCGTTGCCAACGCCCTTATGTACTACCCGTACACGGCGGGCGTTGCCGCCTTGTCTCATTTTTATTTTAATCCACTATAGTACGGAACCGATTCACCTGGTGCTTCAGCACCTTAGAGAATCGTTCTCTTTGAGCTAAGGTGAGGCAACGCCGTATTGGTTTAAAGTTAATCCACGATAAACGGACAAAAGGTCGTCTGAAAAAGCCCAATTCAGCTTTTCAGACGACCTTCTTTCATACTTTCTAAATCAAACGCCCTTAAAACGCTTCGCCGACTTTCACGCCGCCGGCGGTGTCTTTAGGCGTGGCAAGTTGCGCGGTCATGGCTTGGGCGGCTTGGAAATCAGGCGTTTGCATCACGGCTTGGGCGGCTTCTTTGCCCAGTGTGTTCGCCATGTATTGCCAGCGGTTTGCCAAATCTGGATTGGCGGGGATTTGGAAGCCGTCGCGCAGTTCGTCCACGAGGTCGGGACGGTTGCAGACGAGGACGATGTCGCAGCCTGCCGTAAAGGAAGCGTTTGCACGTTCTTTGATGCCACCCGCTGCGCCTGCGCCTTCCATCGTAAGGTCGTCTGAAAAGATAACGCCTTTAAATCCAATGTCTTGGCGCAGGATTTGTTTGAGCCATTTTTCAGAGAAACCGGCGGGCTTGCCGTCAATTTGCGGATAAACGACGTGGGCGGGCATGACTGCCGCCATGCCTGCGCCGCTTAAGGCGCGGAACGGAATCATGTCGGCGGCTTCGAGTTCGGCAAGGCTGCGCGTGTCTTCGGGTTGCACCAAATGGCTGTCGCCCTCGACGAATCCGTGTCCGGGGAAATGTTTGCCACAGGATTTCATGCCGCCCCGGTTCAGACCTTTTTGCAGGGCAAGGGCGAGTTGGGTTACGGTGTCGGCGTTGCGGTGGAAACTGCGGTTGCCGATGACGGGACATGTTCCCCAGTCGAGGTCGAGGACGGGCGTGAAGGAGAGGTCTATGCCGCAGGCGGTCAGTTCCGTCGCCAATACCCAGCCGACCTGCTCGGCTTTTTCTTTGGCAGCGGCTTCGCCTTCGGTATCCCAAATCTGCCCTAAAGTATTCATGGCGGGCAGTCGGGTGAAGCCTTCGATAAAGCGTTGCACTCTGCCGCCTTCGTGATCGACGGCGATGATGAGTTCGGGCGTGCGCAGTGCTTTGATTTCTTGAACCAGGGCTTTGAGCTGCCCGACGTTTTCGAAGTTGCGGCGGAACAAGATGACGCCGCCGATAGACGGGTCGAGCAAGCGTTGTTTTTCTTCTTCGGAGAGACAGTAGGCGGCGACGTCTGCCATAACGGGGCCGCGCGGGATGGAATGGGGAGCGTTCATTTTTGGATTCCTTAAAATGTTTTCAGACGACCTTAAAGTATCGAAGGTCGTCTGAAAACGGGAAAACACATCAGGCAGCTTTGCCTTTTTTGTCTTTCAGTATGAAGATGAGGGCGGTCATGACGACGCCAGTGGCAAAAAAGCCCAGCCAAGCCGATTGCGTCATACCCAACACGAGGTAGCCTGCCGCTGCCGCGCCTGCGACGGTCAGGGCGTAAGGCAGTTGCGATGTAACGTGGTCGATGTGGTTGCAATGCGCACCGGTGGAAGACAGGATAGTGGTGTCGGAAATGGGCGAACAGTGGTCGCCGCACACCGCGCCTGCCATCACGGCGGACATACACGGGATAACCAACGATGCATCGACTTTAACCGCCATCGCTGCGGCAATCGGCAGCATAATGCCGAACGTGCCCCAGCTTGTACCTGTGGCAAACGCCATCACGCTGGCAAGCAGGAAGAGGATGACGGGCAGGAAGCCGGGATGGATGTTGTCTGCAACCAGCGTGGATAGGTAGTCGCCGGTGTGCATTTCGCTGACGACGGTGCTGATGAGCCAGGCAAGAATCAGGATGGTAATCGCGCCGAACATCGAAGATATGCCCTGACGGACGGCTTTGGGATAGTCGGCGGCCTTGATGGTGCCGAGCGTGCAGAGGACGACGGCGAGTACGCCGCAAGTACCGCCGAACACCAGCGAGGTATTTACATCGGTATTTTCAAACGCGCCCAAAATGCTGAAGGTTTCGCTTGCCTGCGCGCCTGTGTAAATCATGGCGGAAACGGTGGATGCGATCAACACCAAAACAGGGATAATCAGCGCGTAAACCCTGCCTTTAGGGCCGTCAGAGCCGGCGGATTCGTCATGGGTTTCCTGCAATGCCGCTTTTTCAAGGCGCGCCATCGAGCCGATGTCGAAAGAAAACCAAGCGACGACAAACACCATGATCAGGGCGAACAGGGCGTAATAATTCATCAGGCTCATGGCAACAAACACACCCATCGGCGTGTATCCGGTGATGTGGTAGGTAACGAGCAGACCTGCCAGCGTGGCGATAATCGATGCGCCCCAGCTTGAAACCGGCATCAGTACGCACATCGGCGCAGCGGTAGAGTCAAGGATATACGCGAGTTTGGCGCGGGAAACTTTGAATTTGTCGGTAACGGGGCGGGCAATCGCGCCGACGGCGAGACTGTGGAAATAGTCGTCGATAAAGGTAACGAATACGAGACAGGCAGTCAGCATTTTTGCGCCGCGCCGCCCTTTGATGTGTTGCTTCGCCCAATCGGCAAACGCCTGATTGCTGCCCGAAAAGGTTAAAAGAGAAGTGAAAATACCGAGCAACAACAAGAAAATCAGGATTTTAGGTTTTCCCAGCGACCAATCGCCGTCTGCCCAAGCCAGTCCGACCACCATGTCTTTCAGGTGTGTCAGTCCGTCAATCGGGCTGCCGCCGACCAAAAAGGCAACGCCGACCAAGATACCGATGCCCAAAGACAGCAGCACGCGGCGGGTGATGACGGCAAGCGCCAATGCCAAAAACGGCGGCACGACGGATAAAAACGAATGTGAATAATCAATCAGGTGCATAATATTTTTATTAATAGGAAGTCAATCGGAGCGGAACGTTTTCAGACGACCTTTGAATGCGATTGTTGACAAAGCCAAAAGAGCAAAACCATCAAAAAACAAACAAATCAATCAGTTGCTAAAATTACAAAATACCCGCCACCTTAGGATGGCGGGTATTCTATCATTGAATGGCGCTTGCGTTGCACCTTATTGCAGGGTCAGGGCGAGGAAAAGCGTATTGCCGTCGCGCTGAACCAGCAGCGGCACATTTTTGCCTGCACCTGCCAACGCGCTGCGGAAGCTCGATTCGTCGTTGACGCTGATTTGGCTGACGGCGAGGATTTCGTCGCCGCGTTTGAGTCCGGCTCGTTCCGCCGCTCCGCTGACGCGGGAAACAATCAGGCGGCTTTTGCCTGCACCTTCATCGACGCGCAGGGTCAGTCCCGTATTATCGACGGTAAAGCCGTCCGCCGGATTTGCCTGCTGCGGCTGCTCGGTAGCGCGTGAAGACGTTTCGTTCTGCTCCGCCATGCTGCCGAGTTTGACTTTCACATTAATCTTCTCGCCTTTGCGCCATACTTCCAGCGTGACTTCCTTACCCGGCAGCATCGAGCCGACCATAACCGGCAAATCGCTGGACACGCGCACTTCTTCGCCGTTGACGCTGCGGACGATGTCGCCCACTTGCAATCCTGCCTGCATGGCAGGGCTGTTCGGCATCACTTTGGCAATCAACGCGCCGCTGGCTTTGTCCAAGCCGAATGATTTCGCCAGATCGTAAGACACTTCCTGAATAATCACGCCCAACTGACCACGCTGAACCTTACCGCTGGTTTTCAACTGCTCGGCAACATTCATCGCCACATCAATCGGAATCGCGAAGGAAATGCCCATAAATCCGCCGCTGCGGCTGTAAATTTGAGAGTTGATGCCGACTACCTGACCTTTCAGGTTAAACAGCGGGCCGCCGGAGTTACCCGGATTGATGGCAACGTCGGTTTGGATGAAAGGCGTGTAGCTTTCGTTCGGCAGGCTGCGTCCTTTGGCGGACACGATGCCTGAAGTAACGCTGTTGTCAAAGCCGAACGGCGCACCGATGGCGGCAACCCATTCGCCCGGTTTCAAATCTTTCGGATTGCCGATTTTGACGACGGGCAACTCTTCCGAAGCATCAATCTTCAGCAGCGCGACATCGGATTGCGTATCCGATCCGATCAGCTTGGCGGTGTATTCGCGTTTGTCGTTGAGCAGGACTTTGATATTGCCCATGCCGGCGACGACGTGGGTATTGGTCAGGATATAGCCGTCTTTACTGATGATGAAGCCGGAGCCGAAGTTTAAATCCTCGTCGGCAGACTGGTCTTCCGGCATATCGGGCATATTCGGAACAAGGCGTTTGAAAAACTCGTAAAACGGGTCGTTGTCAGGGAATTGGCTCAAATCCATGCCCTGCTCTTCAGACTGCCCGCTGCCTGCGGCACGTCCGGCAGGGGACGCTTGGATATTGACCACCGCCTGACCTTCGTTTTGCACCAATTGTGCGAAATCGGGCAGCAGCATACCGACGCTGCCGTCATTTTTGGAGGGTCCGATTCTCTGTACGAATTCTTCGCTTTTGCTGTCGCCGCCGAAGAAGCTGCTGATTTTGTCGCAGCCGCCCAAAGCCAGCGCAGAAGCTGTTACCAAAGCAAAGTATCTGTATTTTTTCATTTTTTCGCGCACCGCGTTTCCTTTTCCGAATAACGGATTATGTTCTTGCATCTTAAAAACCGGGGTCGTCTGAAACTTTTATCGTTTTCCAACCCGATAAGGTCGAATTTTACCTTTTGCCCATATTTTTTCAAGCATTTCATTTTAAATAAAAAAATGCCGTCAGAAATTTTAACCTGATAGAAAGGTTGTTTTGTTGATTGTTTACAATTTATCAATGTTTACATCAACTTCGCGCCATACTCGCACAAATCATTAATGATGCACTTCCCGCATTGCGGCTTCTGCGCCTTGCAGGTGTAGCGCCCGTGCAGAATCAGCCAATGATGCGCATCCATCAGAAACTCTTTCGGCACAAAGCGCATCAGCTTGTCCTCCACCTCGCGCACATCCTTGCCCGGCGCGATTTTGGTACGGTTGGACACCCTGAAGATGTGCGTATCGACCGCCATGACGGGATGACCAAACGCCGTGTTCAACACCACGTTTGCCGTCTTGCGCCCCACGCCCGGCAACGATTCCAAAGCCTCGCGGTCTTCCGGCACTTCACCGTTGTATTTTTCCAGCAGGATGCGGCAGGTCTGCATGATGTGTTTGGACTTGGTTTTATAAAGCCCGATGGTTTTCGTGTATTCCATCACGCCGTCCAAACCCAAATCCAGCATCGCCTGCGGCGTATTGGCAACCGGAAACAGCTTTGCCGTCGCCTTATTCACGCCCACGTCGGTCGCCTGCGCCGACAGCAAAACGGCAATCAAAAGCTCGAAGGGTGAATTGAAATGAAGCTCGGTGGTCGGATGGGGATTGGCAGCGCGGAAACGCTCGAAAATTTCTTGGCGGATCTGTTTGTTCATGGGGGTACGGGTAGGATTTGTGTGTGTGTCTTTATCGTTTGCCCGATTATAACGCAAAAGGTCGTCTGAAAACCGATGCCGAAGGTTTTCAGACGACCCGTCTATCCCGCTGCTTTACGCAGTTTCTTTCTTGCTCAACGTCAGACCTGTCCAGCCGAACAGCAGCGTCAAAATCAGGCTCAGATAGCAGAAGAAGGCATAAGGCAGGTATTCCCAAACGGGTACGCCGAGAGCGTGGCTGATGAACACGCCGCAGACGCTCCACGGCACAAGCGGATTAATGACCGTACCCGCGTCTTCCAGCGTGCGCGAAAGGTTGCGCGAATGCAGTCCGAGCTTGTCGTACACGGGTTTGAAGGTTTCGCCGGAAAGCAAAATACTCAAATATTGTTCGCCGATGAGGAAATTGACGCCGACCGACGTGGCGGCAACGCTGAAGGTGGCACGTCCGGCGGTAGTCAGGAACGCGCGGATGGCGTCCAGCAGCGACGGAATCACGCCGAGCGTAAACAATAATCCGCCCAAACTCATGCCGAGAATCACGATGGTTTGCGTGAAGAACATGCTTTCCAAACCGCCGCGCGAAATGAGTTTGGCGATGTCTTGAAACGCTTCGCCTTCGAGTTTGTAGCCGCCGTAAAACCATGCGCCGAGCTGGTTCAAGTCGGGCGTGCTGTGGAAATAAGTTACCGCAAGCGCGGCGAGGATGGTGAAGAGCATGGCGACAACGGCGTTGATGCGCAATAGCGCCAGCACGACCAATAGCGCAAACGGAATCAGCGAATAGCCGTGCACCAAGCCCGTCGCTTCGAGCTGGCTGCGGAAGGATTCAACGCTGTTCAAATCGTGGGCGGCAACATTGGGCAAGAGCCACAGCATCAATGCCGCACTGATGAGCCACGCGGGAATGGTGGTGTACATCATGTTTTTGATGTGTTCGAACAAATCAATGCCGACGATGGAGGCGGAAATGCCCGTGGTATCGGAGAGCGGGGACATTTTGTCGCCGAAGAACGCGCCGGAAACAATCGCGCCCGCCGTCATCGCCAAATCGGCATGAAACGCCGCCGCCATGCCCATAAAGGCAACGCCGACGGTGGCGCAAGTGGTCAAACTGCTGCCGATGGACACGCCGATGACGGAACAAAGCGCAAAGGCGGAGAAATAGAAATAAGTAGGGGAAATCAGCCCGAAACCGTAATACATCAGCGTCGGAATCGCGCCGCTCATCATCAGCGCGCTGACCATCAGCCCGATGAAGAAAAACAGGTAAATCGCGCCCATGCCCTGCCCCACCGCGCCGACCATGCCTTTTTGCATATCGTTATATTTCAACCCGCGCGCGAGGCCGTAGAGGATGAGGACGGTAATGGCGGCGATGATGGACATATGGGGCAGCCAGCCCAGCGAAATGATGGTATAACCCATCGCTCCGATTAACGCCGCAACGACGGCAAGCGCCTCTTTGCGCGGCATATCGAGCAGTGATTTGAATGCAAACATATTGCTTTGCCTGTTTTGTGTGTATTTAACGAAGTTTAGCACACGGGGTCGTCTGAAAAACCGCTTTGCAGACGACCCCGTGATTTTTTATGAATGTAATAACGGATTTTAGTTGATGCGATATGGTTTTAAATTTGATTTTTTAAAATAAAATATCCTTATTTTCAAAATACAGCCGTATTATTTCTTTTTATCATGATTAAACTGCCCCTTGCGCAAAAATGTTGCGGTCTGCTCGGCAGTAATGTGTTTAAACAGCATACCGCTGTGGCTGACGGGCAAGATAACGTGGTCGCGCATATTCGGGCAGCGGGTTTCGCTGACCAAAACCGTACCGTCGTGTTCGCCGTGCAAACCCAATACGCGCCCCAGCCCGAGCGGCTTGTTGCCGGCGATGCTGCCCAGCTCGATATGTTCGGGCAAATCGGGCGTGCCGCCGTCGAGCGCATCGCGATAAGCGCCGCCGAGTACGGGGGTTTTTAACCCGAGCCGGAACACCCTTTGCGCCGCCCTGCTGCCTTGGTGGGGCGTACCGAAGGTAACGATGCGGCCGGTGATTTTTTCGGGGTGGGCGGCGGCAAAATGGCGCAACACCAGCCCGCCCAGACTGTGTCCGGCAAAATGCAGAGGCTCGCCCGTATCGTGTTTTTCAACAAACTCTGCCAACGCCTGCGTGTGCTGCGGCATGGTGTGCCAGACGCTGTAATAACCGAACAGGGCAACGTCAAAGCCTTGTTTCTCCAGCATATCCGCTAAAGGTTTCATCACCCAAGAGTGCATGTGCAGTCCGTGTAATAAGATGATTTTCGACATGAAGACCTCCTGTATTTTTGCCGTAAGCATTATGCCATAAGTCAGTCAGACCGTATTGCGGACGCATTTTGTCTTTTGAAAACGGGTTTAAGCTCCGGTTAAAATCTGTTGCCGTATTTTCAGACGACCTCGGTTTGGGCGGATCAGGTTTAAAAGTCGCTCCAAAGAAAAAAGGTCGTCTGAAAACTGGATTTCCAAGTTTCAGACGACCTTCCGTTCAAACCATGCTTACTCGTCGGCTTTATAACCTTTGAGGGCAAAGAAGACGATGTAGAGGTAGCACACGGCAGGTGCAACATAAGAAATCATCATACCGAAATCATCGGCGATCTTACCTTGCAAGACGGGAATCAGCGCGCCACCAACGATGGCGGTACAAAGAATACCTGAAGCAGAATTGGTGAATTTGCCGAGATTTTTGGTCGCCAGCGAGAAGATGGTCGGAAACATGATGGAGTTGAAAAAACCGATGGCAATCAACGCCCACATGGCGATGTCGGCATTGCCTTTACCAACCATGATGGCAATGACGAGCAAGGCAGTGGCAACTGAGGCATTAAAGGCAAGGTAGCGGTTTGGCGCGACTCGAGCCATCACCGCCGAACCGAGGAAGCGTCCGACCATGGCACCACCCCAGTAATACATCAACATATCCGCACCTTCGGCATGGCTCAATCCTTTCAGGAAGCCCAAAATATTGACCATGAAAGAGCCGATGGATACTTCCGCGCCAACGTAGCAGAAAATGCCGACCATACCGAAAACAAGGTGTTTGTATTGCCACACGTTGTGTTTGCCGTCGTGGTTGTGTTCGCTTTCCTCAACGGCAATTTTGCGTGCATCGGGCAGACGGATCATTTTCACAAAGACGGCGAGGAGGATCAACAATCCTGCCAAACCCAAATAAGGGATTTGGACGGAAGCAATTTGCTCGGCTTTGCTGGCTTTCTGAGCCGCATCTGTAAAAATGAGAAGTGCACCGATTTTCGGAGCAATAGTCGTACCCAATGAATTGAATGCCTGCACCAAAGTCAGCGTTGCAGATTCTTTGCCCGGTTTCGCCAGCAGGGTCACATACGGATTACCCGAAACCTGCAACAGGGTTACGCCCGAAGCAAGAATGAAGAGCGCGCCCAAGAAAGTCGGGTAAGATTGGCTGTCTGCGGCAGGATAAAACAACAAGCATCCGACGGCGGTCAGCAAGAAGCCGCCGATGACGCCGTTTTTATAGCCGATTTTACCGACGAGATGCCCCATCGGAATCGACATGATGGCATAGGCGGTAAAGAAACAGAACTGAACCAGCATCGCCTGAACATTGGTCAGCGTGAAAATTTTTTGCAGATGCGGAATCAAGATGTCGTTCATGCAGGTAATGAAACCCATCATGAAGAAGAGCGCGGTCAGGACGACCAGCGCGGAATTATGGTTTTGTTGTGATGGCGTAGACATGATTTGCCTTTCGATTTATTGGAATTGACCGTATAAACAGTTAATATCCGTTAATAACGGGCCGAATCATACTGGCTTTTGCCATTCTTGCAAACACTGAAAACACGCCGACTACATAGAGTTTCAGCAAGATTCTGTCCGATAACGCATTTTTATAGACAGAATCCGTCTGAATTTTACAATTAACCTACCCGCAAACGACTTAAAATCTTATTTCAGACGACCTTTGACCTGACGCAAACTTATCCGCCATGCCCCTCATTTACGCCTATCTCGGACTCGCCGCCTCCGCCTTTACCTCCGCCACCATCCTGCCCGGCACATCCGAAGCCGCCTTCGCCGCGTTTATCTACACCTATCCCGAACAGGCATACGGCGCGTGGTTGTGTGCCGGACTGGCAAACGGCTTGGGCAGCATGGTTTCCTATTGGATGGGGCGGCTGATTCCGTCCAAGAAAAGGTCGTCTGAAAAGACCCTGCACCTGCTCCGACGCTGGGGTACCCTGCCCCTTTTGTTTGCCTGGCTGCCCGTCATCGGCGACGCGCTGCCCATTGCCGCAGGCTGGCTCAGGCTCAACCCCTACACCTCCGCACTCATGCTCCTGACCGGAAAAATCCTGCGCTACGGCATCATCCTCGCCGGCATCAAAGGCATGATGTAAACCATTTGCGCAAAACCTGCCGCATTCATTTTCAGACGACCTGAAACAGCGTAAAATCCCAAAGGAAATATCCCGTCCCTTCATTTTTTTGCAAAGCGAGAAACCATGTTCTTCAAGCACATCGAAGCCGCCCCCGCAGACCCCATCTTAGGCTTGGGCGAAGCATTCAAAGCCGAAACCCGTCCCGAAAAAGTCAACCTCGGCATCGGCGTTTATAAAGACGCATCCGGCGCGACCCCCATCGTCAAAGCCGTCAAAGAAGCCGAAAAACGCCTGCTCGAGAGCGAAACCACCAAAAACTACCTCACCATCGACGGCGTTGCCGACTACAACGAGCAAACCCAAATCCTTCTTTTCGGCGCAGACCACGAAATCATCGCCGGCCGCCGCGCCAAAACCGCCCAAAGCCTCGGCGGCACAGGCGCATTGCGTATTGCCGCCGAGTTCGCCAAACGCCAGTTGAACGCACAAACCGTCTGGATTTCCAACCCCACTTGGCCTAACCACAACGCCATCTTCAAAGCCGTCGGCATCCAAGACAAGCCCTACCGCTACTACGACGCCGCCAAACACGGCCTAGACTGGGACGGCATGATTGAAGACCTGAGCCAAGCGCAAAAAGGCGACATCGTCCTGTTGCACGGCTGCTGCCACAACCCCACCGGTATCGACCCCACACCCGAACAATGGGAAATCCTCGCCAAACTCTCCGCCGAAAAAGGCTGGCTGCCCCTGTTTGACTTCGCCTACCAAGGCTTCGGCAACGGCCTCGAAGAAGACGCATACGGCCTGCGCACCTTCTTGAAATACAACAAAGAATTGCTCATCGCCAGCTCCTATTCCAAAAACTTCGGCATGTACAACGAACGCGTCGGCGCATTTACCTTAGTCGCAGAAGACGAAGCAACCGCCGCCCGTGCCCACAGCCAAGTCAAAACCATCATCCGCACCCTCTACTCCAACCCCGCCTCACACGGCGCGAACACCATCGCCTTAGTGTTGAAAGACGCGGATTTGAAAGTACAATGGATTGCCGAACTCGACGAAATACGCGGCCGCATCAAAGCCATGCGTCAAAAATTCGTCGAACTGCTCAAAGCCAAAGGCGCAAATCAAGACTTCGACTTCATCATCGAACAAAACGGCATGTTCTCCTTCAGCGGCCTCACGCCCGAACAAGTCGACCGCCTGAAAAACGAGTTCGCCATCTACGCCGTGCGCTCCGGTCGCATCAACGTCGCCGGCATTACCGATGACAACATCGACTACCTGTGCGAAAGCATCGTGAAAGTGTTGTAATCCGCATCAGGCAATACTAAAAGGTCGTCTGAAAACCCACTATACCGTTTTCAGACGACCTTTCCCCACCGTTTGACCCAACAACCCCTTAAAGCATCACATTATGAGACCCACACTAGACGTCATCATCCCCTGCTACAACTCCGCCGCCACCCTTCAAGCGGCTGTCGAGAGCGCCGTTTCCCAACCCGCCGTCGAAAACGTCTGGCTGATTGACGACGCCTCCATCGACGACACACGCCTTATCATGAGCGACCTCGCCGCCATCCATCCCAAAGTCCGTTGCGAATACATGCTCGAAAACGGCGGCGCCGCCAAAGCCCGCAACTGGGGCGCCATGCAAAGCCAAGCCGACTTCATCGCCTTCCTCGACGCCGACGACGTCTATGAAAACAACGTCCTCAATGCCGCCTACCTCGGCTTGGAAGCCTATTCCTACCTCAGCCTGGTCCGCCTCAAATTGCGCCCGATCGGCTTCCCCGAACACTACCTCAACCACCCGCAATTCCCCACCGCATGGGAACGGCTGCAAATGACCGTCGGCGGCAACACCGTATTCCGCCGCAGCATCTTTCTCGCCTGCGGCGGCTTTCCGCAAGACGAACTCTTCCGAATCTTCGGCGGCGAAGATGCCGCACTCGGCATCGCACTGACCCGCGACAGCGTCGTCGGCTACCTCTTTGAAGAACGCGACCCCGCCGTCAGACACAACTACCGCCCCGGCATCCACGCCGAGCGCCTGCTCGATGCCGAACTTTTCGGCGAAACCGTCCCCGGACTGACCATAGACCACCAAAACGAAGCCGAAGCCGTCACCCGCCGCATCAGCCGCCGCCTGCAAGAAGTCAAAGCACACTCGACCTTCGAAGAAGCCGGCACCATGCCGCTCTACCCCGAGTACGAATAAGCGGGCATAAACGCCAAAGCTCGCCCGAACGGTTGTATCACATTGCTTGAAGCAAAAAGGTCGTCTGAAATCTTGTTTTCAGACGACCTTTTTGCTGGATTTGATTATTGCAATTGAGGCAGGGAGCAGCCTTCGGGCATTACAACTTTGCATTCAGTCATTCCTGCATTTTTGCAGTTTGTAATAGCAGCCTGTTCTGCAAGTCCGGGTTCTGCCGCACCTCCAATTACTCTAGTTTGGTTTTTCAATTTGCCTGAAGCAGCGGCAATACAGCCGTTTCTGACCCAACTGATCGCTTTACATGGGGCATTTCTACTCCCCTTCTCACATTGCTTAATGGCTGCATTTTGTGCCTCGGCTTTTGAGTTTTGATTTAATGAACCACCGATATGACCTGATTTTTCACTGAAAGCCAAAGCCCCAAACTTAGAAGGAACTTTCACGTCGTAGTAGATGATTTTCTTCGGAGGTGGAGTGCTGTTGCCTGATTGGGGAGGCGGCACATTGTATAAAATTTGCCGACCGCTTCCGTCTATGATACGGCAGGTTCCCGTGGCAGCTTGGTATTCTCCGCCACAGCCATTGGCATAAACATTAAAACTTACCAAACCCAATACTATCAAAAACAGTCTTTTCATAAATTTATCCTTTTCCCAGCTCATCTTTAACTTGGTTTAGAAGAGGTCGTCTGAAAATAGTTTTCAGACGACCTCTTAAATAAAATCTGATTATTGCAATTGGGGCAGGGAGCAGCCTTCGGGCATGATGATTTCGCATTCTGTTGCCCCTCTGTTTCTGCATTTTTGCAAAGCCTCCTGTTCGACAGCTCCTTGCGGACCTGCTGCATCGGCTAAAATAAACAGGTTGTTTTTCACTTTTCCTTTTGCAGCTGCGAGACAGCCGTTTCTTACCCATGTGATGGCTTTGCAAGGCGTATTGCGACTGCCTTGCTGGCAATGTTTGACTGCTTCTCTTTTTGCTTCGGCTAAAGAGTTCTGATTCAACGAACCAGCAATATGCCCGGCTTTTTGACTGTATGCCAAAGCCCCAAATTTAGAAGGTACCAAGACGTCATGGTAAATGATTTTTTTAGGAGGCGGGGTGCTGCGGCTTGGCTGTGGCGGTGCGATATTGTAATGAATCCACTCGCCAT
>NZ_AJMT01000097.1:0-19048 GCF_000260655.1 Neisseria sicca VK64 | reverse complement strand
GTTGGTCAGTTTGATGAACATCAGTTTGATTTTTTTCTCGGTCTATCTGATAACCCGATCGCTCCGTAGAATGCACCAATACGACCGAATGATTGCCGATATCAAATACAACAATCAGTCTTTGCGTAAACTGCTTGAGTCATAAAATCCAGACGGTTGGGGTAGGGCATAGGTTGTCTGAAAATCAAATTGATTTGTTCTTAAAACGGGCTATAGTAAAATTCTTACGCGTTCTGTCGTTTATTGTCTTACGTCTTATATAAACCCTACGAGATGTACTTGTCGTGTTTGAACGGAAACGGACGCAGTCGGATTTTTGGTTCGCGCCGACCTCTTTTCACAAACGTTTTTAAAATATGGAACAACCTGATTTTTTCCCCATCCCCAGCCCCTGTATCGGCGTCTGTGAAGCCAATGCCAAAGGCTATTGCAAAGGCTGTCTGCGCAGCCGCGAAGAAAGGCTTTATTGGCAAAAAATGACCGATGATCAAAAGCATCAGGTCATGCGTCTTCTCAGTATGAGGAAAACCAAAATCCGCAACCGCCAGCTTGATGCCATGGCAGCGCCCGAAGTCGGTGTGGAGGCGCAAAGCGGGTTTTTGTTTGAGGATGAGGGATAAGGTGATGAAACATAAAAAGGACGGGTTTGCTTCCGTCCTTTTTTATTTGTCGAAAATATAGTGGATTAAATTTAAACCAGTACGGCGTTGCCTCGCCTTAGCTCAAAGAGAACGATTCTCTAAGGTGCTGAAGCACCAAGTGAATCGGTTCCGTACTATCTGTACTGTCTGCGGCTTCGTCGCCTTGTCCTGATTTAAAGTTAATCCATTATATTAAAAGAAAAACGGCATATCCGAAAAGATATGCCGTTTATGGGTGCAGGGACTGCTATATTTGGCAGTGGTTTGTGTTTTAGTCCTCTTGCGCCGCTGTTTGCAGGTAGTTCGGCAAACCGACTTTGCCGATCAGCTCCTGCTGGGTTTCGAGCCAGTCGATGTGTTCTTCGTTGATGTCTTTTTGTTTTTCCAACAAATCACGGCTGACGTAGTCTTGCTGTTGTTCCGCGATGGCGATGGCAGCGATGAGGGCATCGTGTTTTTCCTGTTCTTTCGTCAAATCGCAGGTCAGGATTTCCTCGGTTGATTCGCCGATAAGCAGTTTGCCCAATTCTTGCAGGTTAGGCAGGCCTTCCAAGAACAAAATACGCTCGATTAAATCGTCTGCGGATTTCATTTCGCGGATGGACTGTTTGAAGAAATGTTCGCCCAATTCTTCAAAGCCCCAGTTTTTCAAAATGCGGGCATGCAGGAAATATTGGTTGATGGTAACTAAAAGCAAGCCCAAGTTTTTATTCAATTCGCGGATAACTAAGCGATCGCCTTTCATTTTCAGCTCCTTATACGCTTAATTACAGTTGGCTTTGGTAGTAGTTGCCTTCGCCGACGAGTTCGATCAGACGCAGTTGTTGTTCCAGCCAGTGGGCGTGATCTTCTTCAGTGTCTTTCAACTGGGCAATCATCAAATCACGGGTAACATAGTCTTGTGCTTCTTCGCACAGTTTGATGCCTTTTTTCAATGCATCGCGTACTTCGTATTCGGTGTTCAAATCTGCTTTCAGGCAGGAAATCACGTCGGTACCGATGTTCAGTTCGGCACGGGTCATTTTAGGTGTACCGCCCAGCATCAGGATACGGCGGATGAAGTCTTCGGCGTGGGTTGTTTCTTCTTCCATCTCATGATTCAGACGCTCGAACAGTTTGTTGTAGCCCCATTCGGAGTACAGGCGTGAGTGGATGAAGTATTGATCGCGTGCAGCCAGCTCGCCGGACAACAGTTCGTTCATATAATCGATAACAGCTTGATTGCCTTGCATAATTCTTTCTCTTTCTTTGAAATTGTAAAGTGTCTGTAAAAAACATTGCGTGTTGTTTCTTGATGGCTGAATTGTATGAAAAAGCCTGACGCTTGACAAATTTTCTATTTAAAATACAAACAATTATCAAAAGAAACAGAAGCCTTAAAAGGTCGTCTAAAAATTCAATACCTTGTTTTATATAGATATTTGTTGCCATTGGTATTAAGAATCCATTTCAACATTCAAAAACATTTACACTCTTTAACCATAAATAAAAGCAAATAAATTACAAAACCCAATCAAATTTTATTATTAATTATTCTCAAATGCTTTTATCGTCAAACTGTGCCGCAGTGTGCATAGTGAATGACGGTTGAACCGGAACAAATGCCGTACCGATTCAAATTTAATCTGCTCCCCCTCCGTCCGATAAGATGAACCGTGATATAATTGCGAGTTACTTTTTGATAAAAATCATTTGAAATACATATCACCATGAAACAAATTCGCAACATTGCCATCATCGCCCACGTCGACCACGGCAAAACCACATTAGTTGACCAACTGCTGCGCCAATCCGGTACATTCCGCGCCAACCAGCAGGTTGACGAACGCGTGATGGACAGCAACGACCTTGAAAAAGAACGCGGCATTACCATCCTCGCCAAAAATACCGCCATCGATTACGAAGGCTACCACATCAACATCGTCGACACTCCGGGACACGCCGACTTCGGCGGCGAGGTGGAGCGTGTTTTGGGTATGGTGGACTGCGTCGTATTGTTGGTGGACGCGCAGGAAGGCCCAATGCCGCAAACCCGTTTCGTTACCAAAAAAGCCTTGGCTTTGGGACTGAAACCGATCGTCGTCATCAATAAAATCGACAAACCGTCCGCCCGTCCGAGCTGGGTCATCGACCAAACTTTTGAACTCTTCGACAACTTGGGCGCAACCGACGAGCAGTTGGACTTCCCGATTGTCTACGCTTCCGGCCTGTCCGGTTTCGCCAAACTGGAAGAAACCGACGAGAGCAACGACATGCGTCCGCTGTTCGACACCATCTTAAAACACACGCCCGCGCCAAGCGGCAGCGCGGACGAAACGCTGCAACTGCAAATTTCCCAACTCGACTACGACAACTACACCGGCCGCCTCGGGATCGGCCGTATCCTAAATGGACGTATCAAACCCGGTCAAGTCGTTGCTGTGATGAACCACGATCAGCAAATCGCCCAAGGCCGCATCAACCAGCTTTTGGGTTTCAAAGGTTTGGAACGCGTACCGCTTGAAGAAGCCGAAGCCGGCGACATCGTGATTATTTCGGGTATCGAAGACATCGGTATCGGCGTGACCATTACCGACAAAGACAACCCCAAAGGTTTGCCGATGTTGAGCGTGGACGAACCGACGCTGACGATGGACTTTATGGTGAACACCAGCCCGCTGGCGGGTACCGAAGGCAAATTCGTGACCAGCCGCCAAATCCGCGACCGCCTGCAAAAAGAGTTGCTGACCAACGTTGCCCTGCGCGTGGAAGACACCGCCGATGCCGACGTGTTCCGCGTATCCGGACGTGGCGAACTGCACCTGACCATTTTGCTGGAAAACATGCGCCGCGAAGGCTTTGAACTGGCAGTCGGCAAGCCGCGCGTCGTGTACCGCGACATCGACGGTCAAAAATGCGAACCTTACGAAAACCTGACCGTGGACGTACCGGACGAAAACCAAGGCGCGGTAATGGAAGAACTCGGCCGCCGCCGAGGCGAACTGACCAATATGGAAAGCGACGGCAACGGCCGTACCCGCCTCGAATACCATATTCCCGCGCGCGGCTTAATCGGTTTCCAAGGCGAATTCATGACCCTGACGCGCGGCGTCGGCCTGATGAGCCATGTGTTTGACGACTACGCGCCCGTGAAACCCGATATGCCCGGCCGCCACAACGGCGTACTGATTTCCCAAGAGCAAGGCGAAGCCGTCGCTTATGCCTTATGGAATCTGGAAGACCGCGGCCGTATGTTCGTGTCGCCTAACGACAAAATCTACGAAGGCATGATTATCGGCATCCACAGCCGCGACAACGATTTGGTAGTCAACCCGCTCAAAGGTAAAAAACTCACCAACATCCGCGCCAGCGGCACTGACGAAGCCGTTCGCCTGACCACGCCGATCAAGCTGACGCTGGAAGGCGCGGTCGAGTTTATCGACGATGACGAGCTGGTAGAAATCACGCCGCAGTCCATCCGTCTGCGCAAGCGTTACCTGAGCGAACTGGAACGCCGCCGCCATTTTAAAAAGCTGGATTGATTCCACCAGGATGTTGATGAAATGAAAAAAGGTCGTCTGAAATTTTCAGACGACCTTTTTATTGTTCGCTATTTGTTCCCGTACAAAATTGCCGTTTAATTTCCGATTTAACTCAGCCTTATTCGCAGAAAAAATATAGTGGGTTAACTTTAAACCAGGACGGTGTTACCTCGCCTTAGCTCAAAGAGAACGATTCTCTAAGGTGCTGAAGCACCAAGTGAATCGGTTCCGTACTATCTGTACTGTCTGCGGCTTCGTCGCCTTGTCCTGATTTAGTTAATCCACTATAAAAAACAGTCGGGTTTGATTTTCAGCCGCTCAAAGTCAGAAACACCTTTCAGTCAACCTGAATCAGTTGCGGCGGCTATCTGTTCTCGCCGTATTTATCATGCAGATTTCGGATTTCTTCTTTCAACCATTCATCCCAATCGGGGCGTAAACGGCGTAACTCTTTGTTCCAATACAGACAGTCCCAAGCCATGCTGCGCGAGGCTTCGGTATCGCGCTCGAACATTCGGGCGACAAAAGGTTCGAGCGTTTGCGCGCTTTTGAACATACCGCCGTATTCTCCGTAAGTGCGGCAGGTTTCGGGATGGAGCGTTTCCATCAACGTTTCGATGTCATCCTGCAACGCAAGCCATGAACCGTTTGACTCGTCCAGCCCAAGCACATCGCGCAGCCAATGTTTGATGCTTTCCAAACCTTGAAAACGCGGGTCATGCCACAGCAGGCGCAGGGCGGCAAGCTGACTTTCGGCTTCCGTCCGACCTTGCGGGTTTTCATGATCAAAAAGAGAGAGGAGTTCGTACAACGCACGATTGCGCTGCTTTTCCGGCAGCGCAAGTAAGATGTCGCAGACTTGTTCGGGAGTCTGCCAAGGAGGAAGTTTGGAGAGGGTCATGGGCTTTGAGGTCGTCTGAAAGTCAATGAACATGATTAAAGCACTTGATTCATTTGATTTTCGTAACGAAACTGCTTTTGAATTGAAAATATGAAAATCCGCCCGAGGTCGTCTGAAAACCGATTTCAGACGACCTCTCTGCCTTAAACCATCAACCGCAATATCGGCAGTCCAATATGTCTTTGCGGATGTCGTTCAACAGGAAGGCTGCGGTGTCTTCGTGTTCCGCCTGTACGAAGACGAAGAGTCGGGCGATGATTTTGCCGATGAAGACTTTTTGCAAGGCGCAGGCGTCGGTCAGGGTGCGTTCCTGCAGGAAGCTGCGGATGTCTTCGGGTAAAGTGTAGTCGCGCGCAACGGCGGCAAAGCGGGCGTCGGTTTGCAGACGATCGAGCAGGGTTTGGTTTTTGTCCAATTTAATGCCTGCTTCTTTTTCTTCGGCGGTGGCGCGGACGAACTGGTCGTAAATTTCGGCATAAAGCATATCGTTCGGACCTTCGAAGATGGTGAAGGGGCGGATGTCGATAGCGATATTGCTGGCGGTGTGTCCGCGTTCAAAACCCTTCGCGCCCAAGAGTTTTTGCAACATTTGGGCAGCGGCGTATGTGTATTCCGTGGCGAGGGTTTTGATGATGTTTGCCTCCATCAGCTGATGGGCGACGGGGGCAACGGGCGAAACGCAATGGCAGACGTAGCGGTAAAGGATTTCGGAAACCTGATGGCGGCGTTGGATTTCGTGGCGTTCGTAATCGACGAATTTGATGTCGTGGCGGACATATCGGTTCAGGTTGTCAATGATGTATTCCATGATGCCGTGCGTCATGCCGATCAGTTGCAGGCGGCTGCGGATAAAGATGTTTTGGAACGCACGCAAACCGGCGGCGTCGCTCTGCGAGAGTTTCATGACGGCGGCAGCGGGCATTTGGGCATCAATGCGGTTGACGGCGTAACGGACGGCGCGCAGGCCTTCGGATGCGAGGGCTTCGTAGCGGATGTATTGTTTGGGAACGAGCAGCAGGTTGATGACTTTGGAGAGTTTGCCGTTTTTGCGCTCTTTGGCGGCAACGAGGAGGAAGTCGCTCTGCGAGTTGCCCTGCCAGTATTTCGCGGCGTTGACGTAAATCGTTTGTTCGTCGATATATTCGTAGTAGGACTGCATTTCGCGGGCAATCGCCGCGCCGGAGGTTTCGGGTTCGGTAATGCCCAAACCGCCGCCCTCGCCTTTAAAAACCATGTCCAAACCTTGCGCGACTTGCGTTTCGTCGCCAAACTCTTGCAGAGGCTGCAACACCAGCGCACCTTCGATGCCGGTACGCAGGGTAACGGGCACGCCGTAATGCCCCGCAATCCGCAGAACTTCTTGGATTTCAAACTGGCTGCCCTTGCGGCCGCCGTGTTTTTTGTCGAGGAAGGGCAACAGCAAACCTGCCTGCTTCAAGGCAAGCCATTTGTCTTCGGGTAGGTATTGCATGAGGTTAAGGTCGTCTGAAAAAATGCGGCGGAATGCGGTTTCGATGTGCTTTAAAAAAGCAGCCGTGTCCATAGTTGACGGCTGCGCGCTTGATTCGGTGTGTGTCATCATGATTCTCTGTTGAACGGCAGTTATTAGAGTTTAGAGCTAAATTTCTAGAATTTCGATTTATACCACAAACCCGCATAAGCGACAATTGTTATCAGGTATAAACGGAATTTCAGCCTTAAAACATCCATTTGCGCCGCCCCCGATAAACCGATACGGTGCTACCATAATGCAAAACACCGCCGGAACACTGCCATGTATTCACAACACAGCGAACGCCATTTCAGCAACCGCAACAACTGGCTGCGCGCGAGCGTATTGGGCGCGAACGACGGCCTGATTTCCACCGCCTCGCTGCTGACCGGCGTTGCAGCCGCTGCCCCCGATTTTCAAACCCTGCTGCTGACGGGCGTTTCCGCCCTGATCGGCGGCGCGGTCTCGATGGCGGCGGGGGAATATGTTTCCGTATCCAGCCAGTCGGACACGGAAAAAGCCGATTTGCACAAAGAACGCTACGAATTGGAAGCCAATCCCGATGCCGAACTGGCAGAACTGATCGAAATCTACCGCCGCCGCGGTTTGTCCGACGCACTTGCCGCCGAAGTTGCACAGGCATTGATGGAACACGACGCGCTCTCCGCCCATGCACGCGACGAAATCGGCATCACCGAAACCTCCGCCGCCAAGCCCATGCAGGCCGCTCTTGCCTCCGCCGGTTCGTTCTGCGCCGGTGCCATACTGCCGCTGCTGGTCGCGCTGACCGCCCCCGCCGCCCTTATCCCTACGCTGGCGGTAACCACTTTGTGCGGACTCGCCGCGCTGGGTTACGCCTCCGCCAAACTCGGCGGCGCACCTGTCGCCCCCGCCGTCCTGCGCGTGTGCCTGTGGGGCGTGGCGGCGTTGGCCGTTACCGGCATGATCGGCAAACTGGCGGGTGTAGCAGTTTGAACGGAGGTCGTCTGAAAACTTGTAGCGAAACCCGCCATACCGGTTTTCAGACGACCTTTCTGACAATCAGCGGTTCTCTATGTTTTTATAGAAAACGGCTTATGAAAAAAATCCTCTAAATTCTGTCGTAAGGAATTTAGAGGATTTTTGGTTTTAGGATAGCGTTTTACAAAATTCGCCTATACGGTTTATTCGTCTTCGAATTTTTCCAAAAACTCATCGCTCACTTCATTGAACTTATCGGTACTGTCCAAGATTTTCTCGTTGTTCTCGTCCAATTGCTCTTCATCTTCTTCCGAACCGTGTTTGCCAGAAGCGCGGATTTGGATCAGCTTTTTATAGCTGTCTTCCATCAAATCGCTAAAGAAACGCAGATGGCTTTTCAAAGCATTCAACAGGGAAGCATCGCCTTTGTATGCACCCAATTTATCGGCTTGTGCGATGTAATTGGGAATCGCGGCTATCCACTGCACACGGACTTTTTCGGCTTGGGCGTAATCGCGTTTGTCCATTTCCTTGTTCATGTCTTCCATATGGTAGAGCATAAAATTGGCAATGCACATCAACTCATTGTTGTACTCTACTGCGTTATCGTAGCTGCCTTTGGCGTAATACACGCCCTCTTCCTCATTCCAGCCGCCGCGTTTTGGCGAAGACGATGCGCCGCCAGTCGCGCCAAACAGTTTTTTAATGAATTCTAAGATCATAATTTTGCTGCCTTTCTCATAAGTAAAGTACACAGACGGGGAAAAGTATAACGCAAATCTGAAATGCCTGCTAAAAATATAGGCAACCATTTGCTATCTTTCCTACACCCAATTCCGTCTCCATCCACCATCTAATTTAATTTGCGCCTTTTCCAATTTCCATTCGCCGTTTTCATTAACCATCAAAAAACGGTAGAAGTCACGATCCTCTTGGGTATAGAGCCAGATTTTGCGCCCCTGTTTTTCATTATCTATGAAAACATGGTTTCCATATGTACCTTCCGGCTGTCCACTGGTATGGTAACGGCCTTCTTTGCTTTGCCGTTCTGGCAATTTTTCACTGCCGTATTGTTGGAACAGGGCAATCGTGCGTTCTGTCCAGTCATCATCAAAGTTGACGAAACTAGCCTCACATTCCGTCATGGCATCAAAAAAAGCCTGCAACGCAGTTTGGGCGGCCTCTACATCTGCCGGTTCAGGGGGCGTTTTCTGCTTTTTAGCCTGTTCGCGTTGTTGCTGCTCGAATCGGGCGTATATTTCGTCTGAAAACTGTTTGGCGATAATCGTCAAACGCGGATTACTTGTAACCGACATCAATCCAGCTTCACTGATTCGAGTATGGTTCAAATGTAACGTATCCAATTTGGACATTCGGGCCGCAAGTTGCAATGCTTGATCGTCAAACATAGTATGTTCCAACTGCAGACAACGCAATTTGTGCCCTTTCTCTACAAATGCTGCCAGCCCGCTTCCATCAATTTTGGCATGAGTTATCCACAAATACATGAGCTTGCCCGCATCAGCCAATGCAGCCAATCCTTTATCACTTATGGCAGTATTATCCAAAGTCAGATTCACCAATTGGGGCAACTTGGCAATTTGGGCGACATCATTATCCTCTAGCGGACAATCGCGAAACACGATACCTTTGAGTCGTTTGTATTGCAGCAATTCCTGTATTTCTTCCGCTGTAAATTTTTGATGTATAAATTCCGCTGATGTGTCAGATTTTTTTAAATTGGCTAATAACATTATTTTCCTTCTAGCCACGGATGGCAGGCATAAAATAAAAAGAAGTACGATGATACCGCACCTCCGATGCGGTTGAGATCGTCTGAAAGCCATCAAACCATTTTTTCAACGACCTCTTCATTCCAGAAATAGGAATAGTTATACCTTATCACAAACCATCTCAGGTCGTCTGAAAACCAACCAAACCATCCTATCCCTTACACCCGCTTTTAATCTGCTAAAATCCCGCTTTTACAACCCACCACGGCAGCCCGAAAAATTTTCCGGCTGCCGCAAGCCATTGTCCCTACGCCATGACCTACCCTATCCCCAAACCCCGTGAAAAATCCCGTTGGCTCAATCTTTCGCAAGGCTCGCTGCCGCTGGCTTTGGCGCGTTATCTGCCGCATAAGCGGCTCAAAGTCGTGCTGACCCAAGATGCGGAACAGGCGTTGCGCCTTCAGACGGCATGGCGGTTTTTCCGTCCGCACGATACGGCAGTGTTCCTGCCGGACTGGGAAACGCTGCCTTACGAGCGTTTTTCGCCGCATCAGGATTTGGTGTCGGAGCGGCTCTCGGCGTTGTGGCAGATTAAGAGCTGCGCGGCGGACGTGCTGTTCGTACCGGTTGCCACAGCGATGCAGAAGCTGCCGCCCGTGCCGTTTCTGGCGGGGCGCACGTTCTGGCTGAAAACGGGGCAGACTCTGGATATAGGCCGTCTGAAAACCGATTTGGTGGATGCGGGCTACAACCATGTTTCCCATGTTGTCGCGGCGGGCGAGTTTGCCGTGCGCGGCGGGATTGTCGATTTGTTTCCGATGGGTAGCGAAATGCCTTACCGCATCGATTTGTTCGACGATGAAATCGACAGCATCAAAACCTTTGACACGGACACGCAGCGCACCATTTCCCCCGTTTCCGAAATCCGCCTGCTGCCGGCGCACGAGTTCCCCACCGACAGCGAGGCGCAGAAAATCTTCCGCAGCCGCTTCCGCGAGGAAGTCGATGGCAATCCAAACGATGCCGCCGTGTACAAAGCCGTCAGCAACGGCCACTTCGGCGCGGGCGTGGAATACTATCTGCCGCTGTTTTTTGAAAACGAGCTGGAAACGTTGTTTGACTATATCGGCGAAGATGCGCTGTTTGTCTCTTTGGGCGATGTTCACGCCGAGGCAAACCGCTTTTGGAGCGACGTCAAATCGCGTTACGCCATGGCGCAGGGCGACGAAACCTATCCGCCTTTGCTTCCACAGCATTTGTATCTCTCTGCCGATGTGTTCGCAGGTCGTCTGAAAAACTACGGCCAGGTGCTGCCCGATGTTTCCGGCAAGGAACACACCCTGCCCGACCTTGCCGTCAACCGCCAGTCCGACGAGCCTTTGCAGGCATTGAAGGATTTTCAGACGACCTTTGACGGGCGGATTTTGCTGTGCGCCGAAAGTCTGGGACGGCGCGAAACCATGCTCGGCTTCTTGCAGCAAAACGGTTTGAAAGCCAAACCTGTGTCCGACTGGCAGGGCTTTTTATCGGCACACGAGCCGCTGATGATCACGGTCGCGCCGTTGGCATATGGGTTCAAACTGGGCGGACCGCACTCTCCGAGCCAACAGCAACCCACTCCTGCCTCCAAGAGAGAAGGCAAAGCGGTTACCGACCAAACCGAATTTTCCGCCGCCGCAACAAACCCTCTCCCTAG
The DNA here is from genome assembly GCF_000260655.1 of Neisseria sicca VK64. Lineage (GTDB taxonomy): Bacteria > Pseudomonadota > Gammaproteobacteria > Burkholderiales > Neisseriaceae > Neisseria > Neisseria sicca_B. The sequence goes on along the minus strand of NZ_AJMT01000097.1, from coordinate 8,104 downwards.
CCCTCTCCCTCAGGAGAGGGAACAGAATGCAGCCGCCGCCGTTTCAGACGACCTGAAAACCGAAAGCAGCCTGCACCCTGTCGAAAGTACTCTGCACGGGCCAATCCAACAGCAACCTGCTCCCTCCCCCGTGGGGGAGGGTTGGGGAGAGGGCAAAGCGGTTGCCGACCAAACCGAATTTCCCGCAGCCGCAACAAACCCTCTCCCGCAGGAGAGGGAACAAAGTGCCGCCGCCGTTTCAGACGACCTGAAAACCGAAAGCAACCTGTACCCCGTCGCAAGTGATCTGCACGAGCCAATCCAACAGCAACCTGCCCCCTCCCCCGTGGGGGAGGGTTGGGGAGAGGGCAAAGCAGTTGCCGCTCAAAGCGCCATCGCCGTCATCACCGAATCCGAGCTTTATCAATACGTCGCCCGTTCACGCGTCCACAGCCGCCGCAAGAAACACGCCGCCGTTTCAGACGGCCTGTTGCGCGACCTTGCCGAAATCAACATCGGCGACCCCGTCGTGCACGAAGAACACGGCATCGGACGCTATATGGGCTTGGTAACGATGGACTTGGGCGGCGAAACCAACGAAATGATGTTGCTCGAATACGCGGGCGAAGCGCAGCTTTATGTGCCTGTTTCGCAACTGCATTTAATCAGCCGCTACTCCGGTCAGGCGCATGAAAACGTCGCTCTGCACAAGCTCGGCAGCGGCGCGTGGAACAAGGCGAAGCGCAAAGCCGCCGAAAAAGCGCGCGACACCGCCGCCGAGTTGCTCAATCTCTACGCCCAACGCGCCGCCCAATCGGGACACAAGTTTGAAATCAACGAGTTGGACTATCAGGCGTTTGCCGACGGCTTCGGCTACGAAGAAACCGAAGACCAGGCCGCCGCCATCGCCGCCGTGATTAAAGATTTGACGCAGGCGAAGCCGATGGACCGCCTTGTGTGCGGTGATGTCGGTTTCGGCAAAACCGAAGTCGCCCTGCGCGCCGCGTTTGTGGCAGTGATGGGCGGCAAACAGGTTGCCGTACTCGCCCCGACCACGCTTCTGGTCGAGCAGCACGCGCAAAACTTCGCCGACCGCTTCGCCGATTTCCCCGTAAAAGTCGCCAGCCTTTCGCGTTTCAACAACAGCAAAGCCACCAAAGCCGCGCTGGAAGGCATGGCGGACGGCACGGTCGATATCGTTATCGGCACGCACAAATTGGTGCAGGACGACATCAAATTCAAAAACTTAGGTTTAGTGATTATCGATGAAGAACACCGCTTCGGCGTGCGCCAGAAAGAGCAGCTCAAACGCCTGCGCGCCAATGTCGATGTCCTCACCATGACCGCCACGCCGATTCCGCGCACCCTCAGCATGGCGCTCGAAGGTCTGCGCGACTTCTCGCTGATTACCACCGCACCCAGCCGCCGCCTCGCCGTCAAAACCTTTGTCAAACCGTTCAGCGAAGGCAGCGTGCGCGAAGCCGTGTTGCGCGAACTCAAACGTGGCGGGCAGGTATTTTTCCTGCACAATGAAGTAGATACGATTGAGAATATGCGCGAGCGGCTGGAAACCCTGCTGCCCGAAGCCCGCATCGGCGTGGCGCACGGACAACTGCGCGAGCGCGAGCTGGAACAAGTCATGCGCGACTTTTTGCAACAAAGATTCAACGTGTTGCTCTGTTCCACCATCATCGAAACCGGCATCGACATCCCCAACGCCAACACCATTATCATCAACCGCGCCGACAAATTCGGACTGGCGCAACTGCACCAGCTTCGCGGTCGCGTCGGCCGCAGCCACCACCAAGCCTACGCCTACCTGCTCACGCCCGAATACATCACCAAAGACGCAGAAAAACGCCTCGACGCCATCGCGGCGGCAGACGAACTCGGCGCAGGTTTCACCCTCGCCATGCAGGATTTGGAAATCCGCGGCGCAGGCGAAATCCTCGGCGAAGGACAATCCGGCGAAATGATACAGGTCGGCTTCACGCTCTACACCGAAATGCTCAAACAAGCCGTGCGCGACCTTAAAAAAGGCCGCCAGCCCGACCTCGACGCACCGCTGGGCATCACCACCGAAATCAAACTGCACAGCCCCGCCCTGCTGCCCGAAAGCTACTGCCCCGACATCCACGAACGGCTCGTCCTCTACAAACGCCTCGCCGTCTGCGAAACCGTACAGCAAATCAACGCCATACACGAAGAACTCGTCGACCGCTTCGGCCTGCCCGAACAACCCGTCAAAACCCTCATCGAAAGCCACCACCTGCGGCTCGCCGCAAAAGAATTGGGCATAGACGCCATCGACGCCACCGGCGAAGCCGTTACCGTTACCTTCGGCAAACACCACCAAATCGACCCGACAGAAATCATCCTGCTGATTCAGACAGATAAAAAATATCGGCTGGCTGGAGCGGATAAGTTGAAGTTTACTGCTCAGATGGAAGATGTGGAGATGAGAATTAAGACGGTGAAAAGTGTCTTGAAGACTTTGAAAGAAAGAGTGCTGAAAGAATAGAGAGAAATAAAGAAAAAGGTCGTCTGAAACTGTTTCAGACGACCCATATATTACAAACCTGTTATATACAAAATGACGGTTTTAGGGATCTAACCTGCGATTATCGATGTAAAGTAAGTGAATGATTCAATAGCAAAATATATAATTAACAGAGAATATATCATAAGGCAACAGTACAACCTATAAGTTAATATGATGAATGCTTTAGACTATATCGACTCCCCTTTAGACTCAATATCAACTAACAATCCTTATATAATAACTGATGTAATTGAATTGACTGAGGAGAATCGAACAAAATTAATCCTGATAGATTATCTTCTAAATAATTTATTAAATTTAAATAATTACCCATATCTTTTAGGGTATAACTTATATTTAAAAGCTAATCTATCAGAAGATAAAAATAGAATTTCCCTTTTAGAACAAGCAAAAATTCCCTTTAAAAAGGCTACTTCTGATTCTGAAGATGCTATGTTTACCAAAGCCTACCTAGCACATATTTATTATGACTTAAAGGAATTTAATCATTGCCTTGATATGATAGAGCAAATTCCGGATAATTACTTTTCAAAACTATTCAGCCATCAAAATTGGCGAGACTTAAAAATCCAAGAGTTAAAAATATGTTGCCTAATCAAATTAAAAATATTTTCTGATTTTGAATTTATTCTACATAGCTATTTTCTAAAAATTTCACGTTCAAGTGAACATGATATACCCGTACCAATAGAACTTTCCAATATAATGAAAAATATCAAATAACCCAAAATTAATGTCTTACATTATTATTTATAAACTATCACGTTTCTTAAAAATTGGTGCTCATCCATCTAACCCACAAGGGTATTAAGATACAGATTAAGGTTATAAAAAGATTATTGAAGACTTTGAAAGAAAGAGTGATAGCAAATTAGAGGATATTGAAGAAAAGGTCGTCTGAAATTTTTCAGACGACCTTTAATAACTATTTTGCTTACTCTAAATATTTAATACCTTATATAGGATACTAATATGGGTAAATTTCATACCCCTCTGGGCAACTTGACCTTTATTACTGAAGAAACAACAAACACATCTTTTCTTCAAGGTATATTTAATGAAATGTCTTTCTCTATTCAAGTCAGTCAACCATTTAATTTGGAGAAAATAGATTTTAACTTTATTCAAAACAAAATGAATAATTTTCCTCAGATCAGAGCGAAAACCGAACTATTCTTAAAAAATATTCTATATACCCAACCCAAAAAACTCGGATTTAATCATTACAAAGATAAATTAGACAAAACTAAAGAATTGATTTCTTTTCCAGAGTTTATTTTTTATGAAAAAACAAAAGATTGGGATATTATATTTAGAGAAAGTCTGCTACCCATTGCTGAGCCATACGGCATTTTAATCAACTACCATGATAATGATATTGTTGGATTTGAGGATATTTCAGATTCGGAAGAGTTATAGTAGTGTAGTATGTATGCAAGATTAATTATAAATTACAGACACCATATTAAAAAAGATCGTCTGAAACGGTTTTCCGGCTTTCAGACGACCTTTTATCAAATGATGCGAAATATTACTTGTTTAACCTCGCGTGTGCCTCAGCCCCCACCTTCAGATTTTGGGCAGACTACGACTTGTATCATTTGTTTATTTTTATAATTGCCGAAATTTCCAATAATCCCGTCCTTCAATTTTCCAATAACACAATTCGTCCGGTATCAAATACCCAAAGTCCATTGCCTTAGAAAACCAACCATCATAGACATAATCTTCATGGCATCTGTCCCAATCCATATGAAGGTAAACTTCCGTATCAAAATTAATATAGAACAACGGTAATCTTGAAGAAATCTGATTGATTTTTAAGAAATCACTTTGTTGGCTAGAATCCGAAATAGGATCATCATACGACAACTTGTTCTCGACAACGGAATATAACCTTACCGCTTCATCAGAAGTAAATCCCTGTAACATCAGTGCCTTCAATTCGTCTTTCCCCAGTACGACAACCGAATCTGATTGAAGATAACTTTCGAAATTGTCCTTAGTTAATTGCCAGATACCATTTCTGTAGTTTTTATAATCACAATCATATTGCTCTTTAGTTATAACTCCCTCTTTTAAATAAATATCAAAAGATATTTTTGCATTCAACTCAAAATTTTCTTTATAATCCAATCAAATAATATATATTTCTCTTATAAATAAAAATGGATATACACTGGATGTACTCAAAAATGTTATCCAATAATTCAGATTTAAATTTCTCAATCTTTTCCATATTTGCCAAATTCCTTAATAACTTTATCTTCAGCAAGTCGTAGCCCGCATTAAATCTGCAGGTAGGGTGTGCGCGGTACGCACGCACGCGAGCTTGAGTTTAATAAAAAGGTCGTCTGAAAATACCCAAAATGTCAGATTCGAGTACCTAATCTATGGCTGCTTTAATGTGCCTATCAATGCGATTTATTTTAAGCCTAAGAGATTTATTGGGAAAAATATCCAACAGGCTGCCCCTCAATGACTCAAATTAAAACGAAGCAGTTCGGCAGCTTCATGCTTAGGCTGTTCTAATATCGCCTGCACTGTATCGATTGTAAAACGGCACATCAAAGCCTGTTCTTCAGCCGTATATTGCTTTATTTCATCCTCATCGTCGTTATTTATTACTGCCAACTCCTGTTCACTATATTTCTTCCATAAAATCTGATTTACTTTATCTTGTGTTTGCGCTATTTCAGTTTCGTCCGGCATTTTTCGATGAATATCGGCAGATTGCAAAGCTCGTACTCTAGCTTGTTTTATAGAGGCGAAATAGGGCTTCATTTGCTTTGAAAAAAGCGAAATATCAGGAGCTAAATGAGGATACTCCAAATAAAAGCAGTTTACCGTGTCGTTTTCGTTCAGTAGTTTGGTACGCAACTGCATATCTTCCTGAAACATAGCAATTAAGTTGTCATCATCTGCATAAGGCAATTTTCTTAACATGATGTCTATTGTTTCTGAGAGAAAAAAACGTATATCTTGTTCATGATTTTTTGATTTCATAAAATCTTCGGCTTTCGCCACGATTTGGGCATAATCTTGCGGAAACTTGTCTTTGAATATCAGAAATATCATTCGGTTTCCTGGATCTTCCATCATCAATTCCTCCACTGTATGCGTCGGACGCAAAGCTTTATTTGCGAAATGGTAAACAGGGTTCAGGCCAAGAAACAGAAAGAATAAAATAGGTACGCCCAAAAATTTGGCCAGCCTGCTTTTACAATATTTTTTCACACAGATATAAGTTAACCATACTGATAATAATAGGCAAAATAGAAAAAGAATATAAGGCATTATATTGTCCCCTTAATAAACAGCGAAATTTCGATATTGAACGAATGAATATATAGATACCAAATCATTTATACTGAGCATAAACAAGCATAACAGGTTATCACACCTGAATGCGATACCCTAAAACATAGCCTGGCAAAATTTTTAGACTGCTTCCCGCATTATACCTATGGTAGCAAGCAAGCGTAGGCTGGGTTGGCAAACCCAACAAAAATCTGAATGTTGGGTCACGACCCAACCTACATCTGCTGATCCAACAGCTTGCTATAAACTATAAAACTTGGTACCTTCGATTTTAAACCCTATCGAGTTAATATTAAAAATGAATCTTATAAAATATCTGGTTACTTTACTCTTTATATTCTTTATCCCGCAAAATACCATGGCTGATTCTTCTGAAATTTACAGATATTCGGGTAAAAAACTATCGATAGAAAAAGAATATTCCCAACCTCTATTCCTTTCCATGAAAGAAATAGAGGCTAGAGGATTAAACATCTCCGAATACAATATATCATGTAGTACTTACCTTGATAAAACAGAAAACAAATATTATGTTTTTACCTACTCTCCCCAAATATTAAATCCTCATCGCAGAGGAGGACATGGAATTATAGAAGTTCATATAAACGCTAAAACTCATGAAATCAAATCGCATTTTTCAAGATAGCACCTGTATTAGACACAAACAAGACAAACTATATGAAAAATAAAGATTCTTTGAGTTTTGATGCTTATTTAACATGTAAAAATTTATCAGCTACTGAATTACTCAATATCCTGCTGAATTCTAATACTCAAATTCGATACGAAGCAGCTAGAAGATTGCAATTTTTCCGGTATCGTGAAATTAGCGATATCGTCAAAAATGTTCTCTTAACAAGTCGGTATAGTCGGCATAGGGAAATTGCTGTCTTTATTCTCGGACAGATTCAGAATAAGCTTAATAAATCCGAACTTGAAGAGGTTTTATCTCTCTTAATTGATTTTATAAACAACGATAAAAGCATTAACGTAAAATCCTCAGCGATATCTTCTTTAGGGCATTTGTTTCATTATTATGATTTAGGAGAGGAAGAATTTTGTGCAATAGAGGAAAAAATTCAATTGATTTGGCGTATACATAGATATTCTATCGTTATGGCTACTGCTTTCAGCTCTGCATTTTTTCCCAAAAGAGATTATATTGAAGAATATCTGATAAAAAATTTAAATAGCAGGCATCTGAAAGTAATTTCTTGGATTGTGTATGCTTTAAAAGAAAAAAGCTATCACTCGAAATTGATTGAGACTTTACTATTGAATAAACTAGACCATTTTCACATAAAATCATATATTTATAGCGAGATAGCTGCCTATTTAATTTCAACCGGCTCTGAGAAAATTATTCCATATATTGAAAATATGGTATTAACCCAAAATAAAATTGATGATGAAATTTATATGGCGCTTAAACATAATTCATCAAAAAGATTTTCATCCATAAGAAAAATCATGTTGGAAAAATTTCAATAAATTATTAGTATGCCTCATAATATCTTATCTTCTATGCAGGCAATTTTGTTTTATTCTTAAACTCTATTTAATAACAAGGATTTAAATGAAATCTTATTTTTTGATATTTTGCGCACTGCTTACATCTGCCAATATTGCCCAAGCCGATACGATGGAAACCATGCGTATGCACGATAAGTCTTTGTCTAAGGTCTTGGTAGAGGCTGCCCGCGATGGCAGTTTTATTGACTTGGATAAAATCGGTCGCAGCATTGATATCCCCGATCTGGCGCATGAAATCAATCGAACTGCTAACCATACTATAAAAAACGACAGACAATTCAACAGCACATACCATGTTAACCAAGATCCATATCAACAATACGGTATCCGTAGTATTTCGTTTGCTGAATGGTCGTCTGAAAAAGGCAAGATGAAGCAGCTTGAATTTGAACTTCACAATAACCGCTGTCCGTTGCCACCTACAAACTATGAAGAGTTCGCAGGCAGTCCCAGCTTTATCGGCCATTTAGACGGTAAAGACATATCCATTCTTACGTTACCCGCCCCGGCAAAGGCAAAACTGCTTTTTATGAAAAAACGTAAAGACAACTGCGCGGTCATGATTGTTCAAGAATTTGTCACAGCCGATTTCGGACCTGGAATTCATGAATAAAAAAGAACACTATAGTGGATTAAATTTAAATCAGGACAAGGCGACGAAGCCGCAGACAGTACAAATAGTACGGCAAGGCGAGGCAACGCCGTACT
>NZ_AJMT01000096.1:0-1275 GCF_000260655.1 Neisseria sicca VK64 | reverse complement strand
TATTAATGATGCGAATGCAACTGAAGAGGAGCGTTTTGAAGCTCGTCTGAAATTCCAATCCATTCCGCGTAATGCAGCTCCTGTACGTCAACGCCGTCGTTGTGCTTTGACAGGTCGTCCTCGTGGTACTTTCCGTAAATTCGGTTTGGGTCGTATTAAAATCCGCGAAATCGCTATGCGTGGCGAGATTCCTGGTGTTGTTAAAGCTAGCTGGTAATAGGAGTATTAATAATGAGTATGCATGATCCTATTTCCGATATGTTGACTCGTATTCGTAATGCGCAACGTGCCAATAAGGTAGCAGTTGCCATGCCTTCCTCTAAATTAAAATGTGCAATTGCAAAAGTCTTGAAAGAGGAAGGTTATATCGAGGATTTTTCGGTTTCTGCTGATGCGAAGCCGGTATTGGAAATTCAATTGAAATATTATGCAGGCCGTCCTGTGATTGAGCAAATTAAACGTGTTTCACGTCCGGGTTTGCGTATTTACAAAGCTTCTAGCGAAATTCCCAATGTTATGAATGGATTGGGTATCGCTATTGTTAGTACTTCTAAAGGTGTGATGACTGACCGCAAGGCTCGTTCTGAGGGCGTCGGTGGTGAGTTGTTGTGCATCGTAGCCTAGTGGAGAAAAGTAAATGTCACGTGTCGCAAAAAACCCAGTGACTGTTCCTGCTGGTGTAGAAGTAAAATTTGGAACAGAAGCATTGGTTATCAAGGGTAAGAATGGCGAGTTGGCCTTTCCTTTGCCTTCTAATGTCGTCATTGAATTAAACGATGGTAAATTAACTTTTGCTGCAAAAAATGACAGTAAGCAGGCAAATGCTATGTCAGGTACTGCTCGTGCATTAGTTAATAATATGGTCAAAGGTGTTTCAGAAGGTTTTGAGAAAAAACTACAATTGATTGGTGTGGGTTACCGTGCTCAAGCTCAAGGCAAAGTTTTGAATTTGTCTTTGGGTTTTTCTCATCCAATCGTATATGAAATGCCTGAAGGTGTTTCTGTTCAAACTCCTAGCCAAACAGAGATCATTTTGACTGGTGCAGATAAACAAGTGGTTGGTCAAGTCGCTGCTGAAATTCGTGCATTCCGTTCTCCTGAGCCTTATAAAGGTAAGGGTGTTCGTTATGTAGGTGAAGTGGTAGTGATGAAAGAAGCCAAGAAAAAATAATTGAGGTTCACTAATGGATAAACATACAACCCGACTCCGTCGTGCACGCAAAACCCGTGCACGTATTGCGGACTTGAAAATGGTAAGATTATGTGTGTTCCGTA
>NZ_AJMT01000095.1:0-16301 GCF_000260655.1 Neisseria sicca VK64 | reverse complement strand
GAGAATCGTTCTCTTTGAGCTAAGGCGAGGCAACGCCGTACTGGTTTAAAGTTAATCCACTATAAAAGCCGAAATCGGAACCTTGCGGCTGAAAGAGGTTCAGACGACCTTGAATCATATCTGATGATGTCAGTATTTCGGCATTGAGCAGCCTTCGGGAATAGCAATGGTACATTGTGAATATCCAGAGTCTTGGCATTTTTTAAAAGCTTTCGATTCTGTTTTTATAAAAGGTCGCCTGAAATTTCAGACTGCACCTTGAGAAGATTAGGGTAGGGAGCAACCTTCGGGCATTACAATTCTACATTCCTTTGCACCTGCATTAGTGCAATTTGCTATAGCTGTTTGTTCAGAAACGCCTTGTTCAGCAGCGCCTCCAATAATTATAGAAGTACCCTTTAAATTTCCTGCGGCAGCAGCGATACAGCCATTTCTAACCCATTTAAGAACTTCGCAAGGGGCGCCTCTGCTATCTTTCTCACAGCGTTTAATTGCTTCACTTTTGGCTTCTGATAATGACTTATGATTCAGAGAGCCTGTAATATGGCCTGCTTTTTTACTGATTGCTATAGCACCAAATTTAGATGGAACATGGACATCCACATATTCAATCCTTTTTTGAGGTTGGGTCGCTTTGGATTGCGGAACATTGTATAGAATCTGCCGACCCGAACTGTCAATAATACGACAAGTCCCTGTCGCTGGCTGGTATTCTCCGCCGCAACCGTTGGCATAAACATTAAGGCTTGTCAGTCCCAACAATACAAAAAGCAATTTTTTCATTACCAGTTCAATCTTTTGTTTTTTGAATACTTTAATTTAAAAAACAGTAATTTAAAACCTGTTTTCTGTTTTCAGACGACCTGTTTGGATTGTAGTGCCGGTATTTTCTTTCTTCTGCCCACCGCGTTTCAAATGCTTTTGATAAGCGGCGACATAGCCTGCTTTGGGTAGCCCTGCCAAGACGCCGATATGGGCGGCGGCGGATTTTGCCAAAGGTTCGAGCGTGTAGCCGCCTTCCAGTATGGAGACGATTTTGCCGGGGCAGCTTGATGCAGCTTGGATGATTTTGTGGGTCAACCAGGCGAAATCGGCTTCGTGCAGATTCAGACGACCTGTTTCGTCTTGTTTGTGTCCGTCGAAACCTGCGGACAGTAATATCAGTTCGGGTTTGAATGCGGTCAGTTTGTGCAACCATTGCTCACGTACGGTCGTGCGGAAGACTCGGCTGCCGGTGTTAGAAGCGAAAGGCAGGTGCAACATATTGGCGCCGTTGGCGGAATGGTTGGTTTCGGGAAATGGGAAGAGGTCGGTTTCAAAAAGGTTCATAAACAGAACACGCGGGTCGTCTTTGAAGATTTCCGCTGTGCCGTCGCCGTAATGGACGTCAAAGTCGATGACGGCAATGCGTTGGAGGCGATATTCGGCGATGGCGTGCATGACACCTGTTGCGACATTGTTTAATAGGCAGAAGCCGCCGGCTTTATCGCTGTGTGCGTGGTGTCCGGGTGGGCGGATGGCGCAAAAGGCGTGCCATGCTTTCTTATTCATCACCATATCTACCGCCTGAACGACAGCCCCTGCGGCGTGACGGGCGGCTTTGAGCGAACCATGACTCATGACGGTATCGTCGTCGATGCGGTAGATTTTGTCCGGTTGGGGCTGGCAGGCTTCGAGCGAGCGCAGATATTTGCGCGGGTGAACCAAGGCGAGGCGGGTATCGCTGATTTCTTCGGCTTCGGCAGTTTGCAGATGCCGCCAAATATCCTGACGTTTGAGCTCCGCCTCGATAACGGCAGTGCGTTCGGGCGAGTCGGGATGACCTGTGCCGGGTTGGTGTTGCGCAAAAACGGGATGAGAAATCCAGACCGTACGCGCATTTTTACCCAAGAGGCGGCGTAGGCGCGTACGCAGTCGTCGAATGAGTTTTTTCATGAGGAAAAGGGCGCGGGGCTTGTCGTTGGTAGGAAGGAATCAGGTTTTAAATGTCGTTGAAAATTCATTTTCAGACGACCTGACATGATAAATATGGTTAATAAATAGGGAAAGGCTTGGAAATTTTTCAGACGACCTTTAGAATAGCTTAATTTTGCGGCTGTACCAATGCTTTTTTCTGTCGCAAGCAGTGTTTTACTTAATTTTAATCTCTTAGAAAACGGATAAATTATGGAACAATCAGTTGTGGCCCAATTTGCCCCTTTAGTGCTGATTATGGTGGTGTTCTACTTCCTGATCATGCGTCCTCAACAAAAGAAATTCAAAGCACACCAAGCCATGCTTGCTGCTTTGAAAGTCGGCGATAAGGTTGTTTTGGCAGCAGGTTTCAAAGGCCGCGTTACCAAAGTCGGCGAACAGTTTTTCACTGTGGACATCGGTCAAGGTGCAAAAATCGAAGTCGAAGTGGAACGTAACGCGATTGCCGCCAAAGCCGAGTAATCCGTATTTTTGCTAAGAGCCGCCTCGGAAAGCTGAGCGCGGCTGTTTGTCTTCATAATAAATCGAAGGTTTACCATGAACCGTTATCCTTTATGGAAATACCTGCTGATTGCGTGCACGATTTTGGTTGCCGTAGTGTATTCGCTGCCCAACCTTTTCGGTGAAACGCCCGCAGTGCAGGTATCAACCAACCGACAAGCCATCATCATTAACGAGCAGACCCAGTCCAAAGTCGATGCCGCGCTGAAACAGGCAGGTATTCAGACCGACGGGATATTTATTGCGAACAACTCGCTGAAAGTGCGTTTCAAAGATACTGAAACCCAGCTTAAAGCCCGCGACGTTATCGAAAACACTTTGGGCGATGGCTATATCACCGCGCTTAACCTGTTGGCGGACAGCCCCGAATGGATGGCCAAAATCGGTGCCAACCCGATGTTTTTGGGCTTGGACTTGCGCGGCGGCGTGCATTTCACCATGCAAGTGGATATGAAAGCCGCGATGCAGAAAACGTTTGAACGTTATTCGGGCGACATCCGCCGCGAGATGCGCCGCGAAAAAATCCGTACCGGAACCATCCGTCAGATTGGAAACGGTTTGGTTGTCCCGATGCAGGACGCTGCCGACGTACAGAAAGCCATGCCTAAGCTGCGTCAGCTTTTCCCTGAGGCAAATTTGAATGCCGACGGCAATAACATCACGCTGACATTGTCCGAAGAAGCGATTAACAAAGTACGTTCCGATGCGGTGAAACAAAACATCACTACTTTGCATAATCGCGTCAATGAGTTGGGCGTGGCTGAGCCTGTCATCCAGCAATCCGGCCTCGACCGCATCGTCGTACAGTTGCCGGGTGTACAAGATACTGCCAAAGCAAAAGATATCATTGGCCGTACCGCGACTTTGGAAGTACGCATGGTGGAAGACGACCCTGTCAAAGTGCGCGAAGCTTTGGAAGGTAATGTTCCGAGCGGTTTCGAGCTATTGTCCAGTGGTGGCGATCATCCTGAAACCTTGCTGATTAACAAACAGGTTGAATTGACCGGCGACAACATCAACGATGCGCAGCCGGGTTTTGACCAAATGGAAAAAGCAGTTGTCAATCTGAGTTTGGACAGTGCAGGCTCCAATATTTTTGGTGAATTGACTGCTGCTAATATCAGAAAACGTATGGCAATGGTGTTAATCGATCAAGGTAAATCTGAGATCATTACTGCGCCTGTTATCAACTCTGCCATTACTGGTGGACGTGTACAAATTTCCGGCAGTATGACGACTGCGGAAGCCAATGACATTTCTCTGTTGATGCGTGCCGGTTCTCTCGCCGCACCGATGCAAATCGTGGAAGAGCGCACCATCGGTCCGTCTTTGGGTAAAGAAAACATTGAAAAAGGTTTCCATTCGACCTTATGGGGCTTTACCGCCGTTGCTTTGTTCATGGTGGTTTACTACCGCCTGATGGGTTTCTTCTCGACCATCGCCCTGAGTACCAACATCTTGTTCTTGGTCGGTATTTTGTCTGCCATGCAGGCAACGCTGACGCTGCCCGGTATTGCCGCATTGGCGTTGACGCTGGGTATGGCGATTGACTCCAACGTATTGATTAACGAACGTATCCGCGAAGAGTTGCGCGAAGGCGTGCCGCCGCAACAGGCAATCAACCTCGGTTTCCAACACGCATGGGCAACCATTGTCGACTCCAACCTGACCTCGCTGATTGCCGGTATCGCCCTCTTGGTATTCGGTTCCGGCCCGGTTCGCGGTTTTGCCGTCGTACATTGTCTGGGTATCCTGACTTCGATGTACTCATCCGTCGTCGTTTTCCGTGCCTTGGTTAACTTATGGTACGGACGCCGCCGCAAATTGCAGAACATTTCCATCGGCGCAGTATGGAAACCCAAAGCCGAAACAGCGGCTGGCAAGGAGTAAGACATGGAACTCTTTAAAATCAAACGCGACATCCCGTTTATGAGCTACGGCAAACTGACGACCTTTATTTCGTTGGTAACCTTCATTGCCGCCGTATTCTTCCTCGTTACCAAAGGTTTGAACTTCTCCGTCGAATTTACCGGTGGTACCGTGATGGAAGTGCAATATCAGCAGGGCGTGGACGTCAACAAAACCCGTGAAAAACTCGATACCCTGAAAATGGGCGATGTCCAAGTTCAGGCGTTAGGTACGAATAAACACATCATGATCCGCCTGCCCAACAAAGAAGGCGTAACTTCCGCACAGCTTTCCAATCAGGTTATGGAATTGCTGAAAAAAGAGCAGCCTGACGTTACCCTGCGCCAAGTCGAATTTATCGGCCCGCAGGTCGGCGAAGAGCTGGTGACCAACGGTCTGATGGCATTAGGCTTCGTCGTGGCCGGTATCATCGTTTACCTGTCGATGCGCTTTGAATGGCGTTTCGCCGTATCCGCCATCATCGCGAATATGCACGACATCGTGATTATTTTGGGCTGCTTCGCCTTCTTCCAATGGGAATTTTCACTGACCGTGTTGGCGGGTATCCTTGCCGTATTGGGTTATTCCGTAAACGAATCCGTCGTCGTCTTCGACCGTATCCGTGAGAACTTCCGCAAACCGAGCATGCGCGGACATACCGTTCCGCAAGTCATCGACAATGCGATTACCGCCACCATGAGCCGTACCATCATCACCCACGGCTCGACCGAGGCAATGGTCGTTTCCATGCTGGTGTTCGGCGGCGCAGCGTTGCACGGTTTCTCAATGGCATTGACCATCGGCATTGTGTTCGGTATTTACTCTTCGGTATTGGTCGCCAGCCCGCTCTTGCTGATGTTCGGTCTGAGCCGCGAAAATATCGCGAAGGAAGTGAAGAAAAAAGAAGAAGTCGTGGTCTGATGGCTATGATTGCGATTTGAAGGGGTCGTCTGAAAACTTGGCAACAGGTTTTCAGACGACCTTTTTGTTGCGCCATCAAACATGGCATTCAAACCGGCTTTGTGCTATATAGAGGGTTCGTTTTGAACGGATAGGCTTGCTCCTGCCAAACTGAAGAGAATCGCTTATCAAGACTTTAAGCGTTAGTCAATCAGTTTGCACCATCTGTCCAGTATTTTCCGAATATAGCCTGTATCGTTTTGATGGTTCCACAAGGAATCCCGTCTAAGATGGATTCCGTTGTTTCAAATGAATTGAAAGATAAAATATGGATGCTTTACAACTTTTGACCACACGTCGTTCATCTAAAAAACTTACCGCTCCCGCGCCGAATGCGGAACAGCTCGAATATATGCTGCAAGCGGCTACGCAGGTTCCCGACCATGGCAATATGCGTCCGTTTCGTTTTACCGTCATTCAAAGCGAGGCAGGCTTGCAACGTTTCCGCGAATTGTTGCGCCAAACGGTTACCGAGTTGAATTTTGGCGATGATGCGATGAAAAAAGCCGAGAAAGTCGGCAATATGGCACCTATGGTAATCGGCGTGACTTTTGCGCCCAACCGCGAAGTGGCGAAACCCAAGCCCGAGTGGGAACAAATGCTGAGTGCGGGCTGCGCTGCTTACGGGCTGCAGCTTGCCGCGTCCGCGCAAGGTTTTGACAATGTGTGGATTACCGGAATGTGGGTCAACAGCCCGCTCTTGCGCGAAGCGTTTGGTTGTGAAGACAAAGATAAAATCATCGGGCTGATGATGGTTGGTTCGCCGACTGAGGCGGGCAGTGGCGCAAAAAATACCGATTTGGAGCAGTTTGTGACGGTTTGGTAAACAGCCTGAAGAATCGGCTTAACACGAGTCTGTATTCTGAAAAGTGAATCGGCGATATAAAAGGTCGTCTGAAAACAGAAAATCCGTTTTCAGACGACCTTTTGTTGTGACATCCTTTGATGGCAAACATCAAGCCGGATTCATGAAGCTTTCGATTTCTTGCAAGGAAATGTCGGGCGTCGCGCCGTGTCTAGAAGCGACTAGGGCGCCGAGTGCGCAGGCGAAGGTAATGGCTTCTTGCGGCTCGGCATTGTTGAGCAGTTTGTAGGTCAGCCCTGCCAAGAAGCTGTCGCCGGAGCCGACCGTATCGGCAACTTTGATGCGGAAGCCGCAGTGGCGGTAGAGTTCGCCGTCTTTGTATAAAATTGCACCGTGTCCGCCTAAAGTGACGCAGATGGTTTGTGCGCCGGTCAAGCGGTTGAGGTAGGCGATGTTTTGTTCGATGCTGTGGTAGGGCGAGCCGTAAACTGCGGACAGTTCGTACAATTCGTCGTCATTGAGCTTGAGCATATCCGCACGTTTCATGGTGGCGAGCAGGCGGTCGGTGTCGTAGTGGGGTTTGCGCAGGTTGACGTCGAAGATTTTGAATTTGGCTTTTTCCATCAGTTTGTCTAATGCCGCACGGGAAATCTCGTCGCGGGTGGCAAGGCTGCCGAACACGAAGGCATCGGATTCGGCGACACGCTGCAAGGCGGCCTCTTCGACGACGATGCGGTCCCACGCGCAGGGATACACGATTTCGTATGACGCGCTGCCGCATTTGTCCAAGATGACTTTGACAAGGCTGGTATCGCATTCTTTGCATACTTGCAGCAGGTCGGTATTGACGTTCTTCGCTTGGATTTGGCGCAGCAGCTCTTCGCCGTCGGCATCATCACCGCGACGGCTGATGATGGCGGTATCGACCCCGAAGGATTGCAAACGGACCAAAACGTTCAGCGGCGCACCGCCCAACACTTTGCCGCTTGGAAAATCGTCCCACAACACTTCGCCGAAACTGGTTACTTTCATTTTAGACCTTCCTTGCTTTGAGTTGATCGGTTGGAACTGCTGCGCTGCGTACGGCTTACCCATCATGTATTTGTAGTAAAACTCCAATACTTAGGCGCGTAAGCATTATGTTTTAAAATCTACCGACTGACAAGCAATCGCGGGTTTATCTGTCAGGAAGTTTGATTCATCACAATATTGCGTTGAAAGTGTTTGAGTAGAAGGGGGATTTTCGGTTTTGTTTTCTTTCGGATTGCCGGTTTTTATCATTCGGATAAGGTGGTTTTTTGAAATTTAAATACAAGTTGTGCGGGCGTATTGTCTTAATTGCCGATGGTATTGAAATTTGGCGCACAATAATCTTCTAGAAAACAAAGGTCGTCTGAAACTTGTTTTTTGGTTTCAGACGACCTTTTATCTTTCGCAAGCCTTAAGCGGCTTCCCAGTAATCGATGTAAAGCTGCAATTCCATCTGATTGCGCCACTCGTTTGCCACGGGGCGGTAAACCGTGCGGATGTATTCGGGGATGTCTTCGCTGCACCGCCAGAACATGGCTTCAAATTCGTAGCCGTCTTTTTGCAGCCAGACTTTTTTGTGTTTGCCCTCCGCGCCCAAAGGCTGCTGGCGGATGACGTGAAATTCGTCGGTAAAGCTCGGCGGCGCGAAGCCTTGTCCCCAAACATGGCGGGCGAGGTTTTGTGCCTGTTCCAACGTGATGTCGCAGGCTTTCAGGCTGCCGTCGGTGATGAAGGTTTGCGACAAATCGTCTTCGCACACCATTTCGCGCACGGCTTCTTCAAAGGCCGTCTGAAACGCGGGAATGTTGTGTTCGAGTATGCTCAAGCCCGCCGCCATCGCGTGTCCGCCGAATTTCAAAATCAAATCGGGATGGCGTTTGGACACCAAATCCAAAGCATCGCGCAGGTGCAGGTTGGGAATGGAACGCCCCGAACCGCGCACTTCGCCGTTGTCCGCGGGGGCGAACACGATGGTCGGGCGGTAGAAGCGGTCTTTGAGGCGGCTGGCGACGATGCCGACCACGCCTTGATGAAAGTCGTCGCGGTAGGCGACCAGGGTTGTCTGACCTGAAGGCAGGGTTTCGGGAAAGGCGTTCAGCGCGTCTTGCAGCATGGACTGCTCGATTTCGCGGCGTTCGATATTAAGGTCGTTCAACTGCGCCGCCAATGCCTGCGCTTCCGTGTCGTCGCGCGCCAACAGGCAGGCGATACCGACCGACATATCGTCGAGCCGTCCGGCGGCGTTGATGCGCGGACCCAGTGCGAAACCCATGTCAAAAGGCTGCGCTTTGCGCCAGTCGCGCCGCGCCACTTCAAACAAGGCGCGGATGCCGGGACGCATCTTGCCGGAACGCATCCTTTTCAAACCTTGCGACACGAGGATACGGTTGTTGTGGTCGAGGGGGACGACATCGGCGACGGTGCCGAGTGCGACCAAATCCAAAAGTTCGCCCAGATTCGGTTCTCTAAGGTCGTCTGAAAAATAATCGCGGCGGCGCAATTCGGCACGCAACGCCATCAATACATAAAAAATCACGCCCACGCCCGCCAGACTTTTGCTGGGGAAGCCGCAGCCTTTTTGGTTCGGATTGACGATGATGCAGTCGGGCACGGTTTCGGCGGGCAGGTGGTGGTCGGTAACGATCACGTCCAAACCCAATTCCTGCGCCCGCGCCACGCCTGCGATGCTGGCGATGCCGTTATCGACCGTAATCAGCAAATCCACGCCTTGCGCGGCAGCGATTTCGGCAAGCTCGGGCGTTAAGCCGTAGCCGTGTTCGAAGCGGTTGGGTACGAGGAAATCCACCGCCGCGCCCATCGCCGCCAAACCGCTCATGCCGACGGAACACGCGGTCGCGCCGTCGGCATCGTAGTCGGCGACAATCAGGATTTTTTCCTTGCGCTCGATGGCATCCGCCAGACGGCGGGCGGCGGCTTCGCAATGTGTCAGCGATTGATAAGGCAGAAGGCCGGCGAGTTTGTCGTCCAATTCGGCAGGACTCTGCACGTCGCGCGAGGCGCACAGGCGGGCGATTAAAGGGTCGGCGCCGGCGGTGAGCAAGTCATCGAGGACGTTTTGGTTGACGGGGCGGGTTTGGATTTTGACGGGCATGGTGTGTGGAATATATTTTATGTATTCAAGGACGGAAAGGTCGTCTGAAAACAGGCGTAACGAGTTTGTTAAAAGCTTGGGGTAAAGCCGTCGCCACCGCCTATCATCATGGCAGGAATGAACAGTATTGGGGTAAGGGCGTCAAAAGTGAGCGTCAGCGGCGTCATCAAAATAGTGCCTATTACTTTCCCCGGACTGGTGTATACGCGAGAAGTGGTATAGCCGATGGAGACAGGAATGCTTTGTTCAAATTTGTAGTCGGCGGGCAGGTTTTTCGGGGTGGCGTAGTATTTGCCTTTGGCGTGAACACAGCGGTGGTAGACAGTGTTATTTCTACCTTTGCCGGTTTCAAATGACAGGTTTTTCAGTTTGGCGATTTCATCAGCTTTTTGAGTGTCGTAGCGTAGGCAGAAATCAGTGGTGAAATCGGCTTCTTTTTCATTGTTCACCACAACAGGTAGGGCTTTGAGGTCTTTTTTGTATTTTTTGGCATCGGCAATTTGGAATTTTTTGTCGAGTTTGACATTGAGGATGGGCGTCAGATCTTTTGAATCTTTGGCATTAATGACGAACCAGTATTTTTCGCCCATCATGACGATGCTGCCTTTTTCAAGTTGGTCATTGTCTTTGTTGACGATACCGAAAGAATGTACTTGGTCGGAAGTAATCGGATGAAAAGTGATTTTTTCTACTTTTTTATCCTCTTCCCACATTTCTTGAGTCATACAGCCGTTTAATGATAAGGCGAGGAGGGCAGTGAGGGTAAGGCGAAGTTTCATAAGTGTAGTCCTTGAAAAGGTCGGTTTGTTTTATTGTTAAAGGGATGTCTGAAAAATGACGGTATATTTTAATAAGATTATATGAAATTTGAAAAGGTCGTCTGAAAACGGGGCGGTGGGATTTACAGAACCCTCAACCCCGTTTTCAGACGACCCCGATATTTATTCTGCCCAATCCTGCGTTTCTTCCGAATCGCTCTGACCGCCTTCCATGACGGATTTGATTTCTTGGAAGAGGGCGCGGAAGTTTTTCGGCGGTTTGTTTTGTTCCTGCTCTTTTTTCGTGTTGCGGATTAAGGTGCGCAATTTGCCTGCGTCGGCATGGGGGAAGTCCGCCATGAATTGGGTGATTGCGTTGTCGTCCGCCAAGAGGCGCGTGCGGGCTTGTTCGACGCGTTGTAAGAAGGCGTTGTGGGCGGTATTTTCGCCGCGCAGTTTGGCGAGGAAGGCTTCGATGGGCGCGGGGTCGGTGTCTCGCATGAGCCTGCCGATGAATTGGCTTTGGCGTTTGAGCGCGCCGTTGGACGTGATTTTTTTGTAGGTAACGACGGCTTCGTACAAGTCTTCGTCCAAGCCGATTTTTTTCAGCGTATCGGTCGAGAGTTTGGTCAACTCCATGCCCAAAGCCTGCAAATCGTTCATCTGCTTTTTCATTTGGGTTTTGCTGACCCATTCGTCTTCGTTTTCAAACATTTTGATAAACCTTTAATTTTGTTTCGGGTATTTTAGCACGTTCGGGCAGGTTCCACGTCAACGCCCTGTCGAAACGGCGTTTTCAGACGACCTTTTGCCTCCGGCGGCGGTATTTTTGCCGAGGTCGTCTGAAAACGGTTAAAATGCAGCAAACCTCTGTCAGGAAACCTTTTATGCTGTTCAACCACACCGCCTCCGAGCTGACCGGCTTATGCGGACACGCCTTGGATTTGGCAAAAAACATGGGCGCGGCGGCTGCCGAAGCCGACTTTAGCGAATCCATCGGACAAAGCGTCAGCGTACGGCTGGGCGAAATCGAACAAATCGAATTCCAGCAAGACAAATCGCTGGATATTACCGTGTACGTCGGCAAACGCAAAGGCCGCGCCAGCACCGCCGACTTCTCCGAAAAAGCCCTGCAAGATACTGTCAAAGCCGCCATCGACATCGCCCGCTACACCGCCGAAGACGATTGCGCAGGTCTGGCAGATGCTTCACTGATGGCGCAACACGTCGGCGACCTCGACCGTTATCACGAATGGGATTTAAGCACGGAAGCCGCCATTGAGTTGGCAAAACAATGTGAACAAGCCGCCCTGAGCGCGGATGAACGCATCGAAAACTCCGAAGGCGCAGGTGTTCAGACCGGACATTACCAATACGTTTACGGCAACACCCACGGTTTTACCGCCCACCAACAAGGCACGCGCCACAGCATTTCGTGCAGCATCGTCGCCGCCGACGAAAACGGCATGCAGCGCGACTACTGGTACGACGCAGCCTGCCGCCATCAAGACATGGACAGCCCCGAGCAAATCGGCAAAACCGCCGCCGAGCGTACCTTACGTCGCCTGAATAGCCGCAACATCCCGACAGGCAGCTATCCCGTCCTCTTCGATACCACCGTCGCAGGCGGCCTTATCGGACACCTCGTCGGCGCACTCAGCGGCGGCGCGCTCTACCGCCAAAGCAGCTTCCTGATCGACAGCATAGGCAGAAAAGTCCTGCCCGATTTCCTCAGCCTGCGCGAAGAGCCGCACATCCCCCGCGCCTTCGGCAGCACCTATTTCGACTCCGAAGGCGTCGCCACGCAGCCGCGTTTCGTCATCCGCGACGGCATTGTCGAAGGCTATTTCCTCAGCAGTTACAGCGCGAGAAAGCTCGGTATGCAGACTACGGGCAACGCCGGCGGCGCGCACAACCTTTATTTGAACCATACGCACGAAACGCAGTCCGACCTGCTGAAAGAAATGGGCACGGGATTGTTGGTTACCGAACTCATGGGGCAGGGCGTGAACACCATCACGGGCGACTACTCGCGCGGCGCGGCGGGTTTTTGGGTGGAAAACGGCATCATCAGCCACCCCGTCCAAGAAATCACCATCGCCGGCCGCTTGCAGGATATGTACCTCGGCATCGTCGGTACTGCCAACGACGCGCTGCGCCGCTCTTCCAACAAAATCGGTTCGGTACTGATTGAGAGCATGACCGTGGCGGGGGAGTAGGTTTCAGGGCGGGCGGGTCGTCTGAAAGCCACAGTCTCGGCGAAACACTGCCTGAAGACAGGATTTAGTCGTGCAAAACCGTACAAACTGTGGCATAATCCGCCCGTCTTTACAAAAAGACTTCAGGAGTTTGAACGGGTTTCCTGCTCGTCAAACTTGTCCGAACCGAATGACGGTTCTTTTATTTTTCGGAGTTATCCATCATGGCATTGACCGTAGAACAAAAAGCACAAATTGTTAAAGATTTCCAACGTAAAGAAGGCGATACCGGTTCTTCTGAAGTACAAGTCGCTCTGTTGACTTTCCGTATCAACGACCTGACTCCCCACTTCAAAACCAACCCTAAAGACCACCACAGCCGTCGCGGCCTGTTGAAAATGGTCAGCCAACGTCGCCGTCTGTTGTCTTACTTGCGCCGTACTCAACCTGATACATACCGCAACCTGATCACCCGCTTGGGTCTGCGCAAATAATTGCTGCTTTACCGGACACCGCTTGCGAAAGCGGTGTTTTTTCATATGGGCTGACGATAAACAATAGGGCAGGTTTGTCGGGGTCGTCTGAAAAAGGTCGTCTGAAAACATATCCGTCTCTTAAGCCTCATCGTTTCAGGATAAATCATGAATCAAAATCTGACCAATCTGTTCGCCAAATATCAAACTAACTTGGCTTTCGCCTCGCGCCCCCGTATCGCCTCCGTACATGATTTGGGTTTGATGGATGAAACTTTGCTGAATTTGGCGGTCATCAACCAAGACTGCGAAGATGTTTTATTGCTGATTCAAAATGGAGCGGATGTCAACAAACAGGGGGAAATGGGTTTTACGCCTGTCCAAAATGCCTGTTTCAACGGCAATGTGGCAATACTTGAAATACTTTTGGCAAACGGTGCCAACCCGAACATCAAAAATGAATTAGGCAATAAGGCAGAGGATTATGTCACTGACGAGCGGCATGGGAAAAAGAAGGCAAAAGAAATGATGGCATTGTTGAAATACTATAAAAATCATCAATCAAAATGAAACATACGGCTCGAAATTTCAGCCGGTGTTTGCCTGACTCGATTTGTTTTCCCTGATCTTTTTGAATGGACAACATGAATATTTACGACTTCACCTTAAACGATGCCCAAGGCGATCCGGTTTCCCTGAGTGTTTACCGTGGTAAGGTGCTGCTGATTGTCAACACCGCGACGCGCTGCGGATTGACGCCGCAATATACGGCATTGCAGCAACTTTATGAACATTACAGCGGGCAAGGTTTGGAGATATTGGATTTTCCGTGCAACCAATTTCGCGGACAGGCGCCGGAGAGCAGTCGGGAAATTGCTTCCGTCTGTCAGACGAAGTTTGGTACTGCATTCAAAATTTTTGACAAAATCGATGTCAACGGCGCATCTGCATCGCCGCTTTATGCTTATTTGAAGGCGCAACAGCCGCAGGATAGGGGCGGGCATATGTTGAAAGAAGCGGTGTTGCGGCTGGCGGCATGGGGCTGTAAGCATCAGGCGGGCGATATCCGCTGGAACTTCACCAAATTCCTGATTAATCGGCAAGGCGAAGTGGCGGCACGGTTTGCGCCCAGCGTAACGCCGGAAGAAATAGAAAACGATATCAAGAAGTTGCTGTAAGGGCGCATGCCGTTTCAGACGACCTCGTCTGAAGAAACGTGCCGAAACCTTACGGTTTTTCACATTCGCGCGCCTTGAAAGTAGGGTGCATTATCTTTATGTTAAGGGAAACCGGTTATTCGGGAAGTGTAAAATATTGGTTTCGATATCTAATAAGATTCAATAAGATAGATTGAAATTGCGGCTAAACGCGCCGATTTGTGCGGCATGAAGCGGGTTCGGAATTTAAAGGAGCAAAGATGCAGTATTTCGGTGTGGGTTTTTTAGTATTATTGTTTTTGGAAATTATGTCCATCGTTTGGGTGGCGGATTGGCTGGGCGGCGGATTCGCTTTCCTGCTGATGATAGTCAGCTTTATCGGCGGTACGATGATGCTGCGCCACACGGGGCTGTCCGGCATTTTGCTGGCAGGTGCGGCCATCCGCAGCGGGGACAATATTTCCATGTATCAGATGCTGTGGCCGATACGTTATACCGTTGCTGGGATTTTGCTGCTCAGTCCGGGTTTTGTGTCCACCATTATCGCGTTGCTGCTGCTTTTGCCGATTAAAGGCCGGCCTGCGGCCCAAATGAATACGCAGTCTTTCCGTCAGCAAACCTTTACGCGCCGTACTGAAGATGACGGCGATATCATCGAAGGCGAATACACGGTGACCCGCGCCGATCCGCAAACCAAACACCAAGACTATATCGAACACAAACGTGATTAAACGGTGGAAAATCGGCATAGCGGCAGCATTCCGACTGCCCTGTTTTGGAAAGGTCGTCTGAAAAGATTTTCAGACGACCTTTTATCTATATGAAAAAATGACTGAAAATGTCATGCAGTTTCGCCCGAAACAGACAGTCAATGCTATACTTGCCAACTTATTGTCGATGAAAACCGGCTGGAAACAGCCGTTACGGAAACGAGAAATCAAGATGAGCAGAATCCAGCAAACCTTTGCCGCGCTTGACGGCGCAAAAGCCCTGATTCCCTATATTACCGTAGGCGATCCCAATCTCGATACCACGCTTGCGCTGATGCACAGTTTGGTTGAAAACGGCGCCGACATCCTGGAATTGGGCGTTCCCTTTTCCGACCCGATGGCGGACGGTCCGACCATCCAGCGCGCCGCCGAGCGTGCGTTGGCAAACAAAGTTTCCCTCAACGACGTATTGAACATCGTACGCCGCTTCCGCGAAACAAACGGCAACACGCCCGTCGTCCTGATGGGTTATCTGAACCCGATTCATAAAATGGGTTATCAGGCATTTGCCCAAGCGGCTGCCGAAGCGGGCGTGGACGGCGTGCTGACCGTTGATTCCCCTGTCGAAACCATCACCCCGCTGCACGACGAACTCAAAGCGCGCGGCATCGACTGCATTTTCCTGATTGCCCCGACCACGACCGAAGAGCGTATCCAAACCATCGCCCGCGTTGCAGGTGGCTTTGTCTATTACGTTTCGCTCAAAGGCGTTACCGGCGCGGCAAGTTTGGATACCGAAGAAGTTTCGCGTAAAATAGAGCTTTTGCGCAAGTATATCGACATCCCGATCGGCGTCGGCTTCGGCATCAGCAACGCCGAAAGCGCGCGCAAAATCGGCGCCGTTGCCGATGCCGTCATCGTCGGCAGCCGCATCGTCAAAGAAATTGAAAATAACGCAGGCCGCGAAGCAGAAGCCGTCGGCGCGTTGGTAAAAGAATTAAAAGACGCAATCCGTTAAGGCCTTTTCCGAAAACACACGCAAAGGTCGTCTGAATCCCGAATTCCAAGGAGTCATCCATGAGTTGGTTAGACAAAATCCTACCGCCCAAAATCAAAAACCGCAGCAAAAGCGAAGGCTCGTCCAACGTTCCCGAAGGCCTGTGGCACAAATGCCCGTCCTGCTCGGCAACCATCTACTCGACCGAACTTCAGCAAAACGACCAAGTTTGCCCGAAATGTAACCACCACAACCCGCTTTCCGCGCGCGAACGCCTCAATTTGCTTTTGGACGAGGAAGGTCGCGAAGAAATCGCCGCCAATATCAAACCGACCGACCCGCTGAAATTCAAAGACAGCAAAAAATATCCCGAACGCTTGGCCGCAGCGCGCAAAGCCACCGGCGAAGATGATGCGTTGGTCGTGATGAAAGGCTTTATGAACGGCCTGCCCGTCGTGATTGCCGCCTTCGAATTCCGCTTTATCGGCGGCTCTATGGGTTCCGTCGTCGGCGAACGCTTCGTCCAAGGCGTACGCCGCGCCGTAGCCGACAATTGCTCTTTCATCTGCGTTGCCGCATCGGGCGGTGCGCGGATGCAGGAAGGTGTCAACTCATTGATGCAGATGACCAAAACCAGCGCGGCATTGCATCTTCTGACTGAAAAACACCTGCCGTTCATCTCCGTCCTGACCGACCCGACCATGGGCGGCGTATCCGC
>NZ_AJMT01000094.1:0-12378 GCF_000260655.1 Neisseria sicca VK64 | reverse complement strand
AACATCAAAATCGCAGCCACCGCCGCAGCCGTGACTACTAAGGCAGCAATCAGTTTGGCAGCGGAAGCAAATTTCAAGGCAACGGTTTGCCCCTCGATATACTTGTAGCCGCTGATCATCGGGCGGATCAAATCTTTTTTCTTCAAAAACTTATACGCCAAGACCGTAACGATGTGTAGCCCTGCCAATGCCGCCAGTAGGTTGAAGAAATTGACGTGGATTTTGCGCATCAGGCTGCCCGTGTTCGAGCTGACCAGATGGTTCAGATAGCCGCTGTCGGTAAACGTGTTTTCATCGGCGGCAAACAAGCCCGTCGTCGCTTGCAGCAAAACCGCCGCAATCAGCGCAATGACCATCAGCGCGCCCAAAGGGTTGTGTCCGGGCTGCTCATTTTCCGTCAGGCTGCCTTGCAGGTAGCGGCGGATGGACGACGGACCGCGCACGAATTGCGAAAACCGCG
Organism: Neisseria sicca VK64; assembly: GCF_000260655.1. Classification (GTDB taxonomy): domain Bacteria; phylum Pseudomonadota; class Gammaproteobacteria; order Burkholderiales; family Neisseriaceae; genus Neisseria; species Neisseria sicca_B. Next base: position 11,918 of record NZ_AJMT01000094.1, on the reverse strand, counting down.
CCGTATCGCTGCCCCACAAGCCCCAACACAGGCGGAAGATAATCAGCCCCGCCACCAGCAGCCCGCAGCGCAAGTGCCAAACCAGCATCCCGCCGCCTGCCTGCGCGCTGTACCACATAAATCCGACCGACAAGACCAAGAGCCAGTGAAACAGGCGCGTTGGCAAATCCCAGACTTTGACTTTTTGTTTCATTAAATATTCCTTGTTGTGCGGTTGTAGTGTTCCTATACGGGGCGGTAGAATCGTGAAAACAACAGTCGATATAGTGGATTAACTTTAAACCAGTACGGCGTTGCCTCGCCTTGCCGTACTATCTGTACTGTCTGCGGCTTCGTCGCCTTGTCCTGATTTAAATTTAATCCACTATAAAAGACATCCTCTTTTCGCCACGCATCCGCTATTTTATCCCAAACTCAGGCAGATTGATGATGAACCCGTCCTATAAGCTCCCCGATACGCCCGATTTTTTTCAGACGACCTCGCAATTTCCCGACGTATTCGCCCCACGCCAAGCGGAATCGCACAAAGGGACATACGGCACGCTCGCCGTCGTCGGCGGCGCATCGGGCATGAGCGGAGCCGTTGTTCTCGCTTCCACCGCCGCGATTTATCAAGGCAGCGGCAAAGTGTGGGCGGGCTTCAATCAAACCGCCTTACCCTTCGCCGTCATCCCCGAACGCCCCGAAATCATGCTGGCGACTGCCGAAGACCTGCTGAAACGCAAGGACATCAGCGCATGGACGGTCGGCTGCGGCATGGGTTTGGACGAAACCGCCAGCCAAATCTTAAATACCGTGTTGACGCAAAATCAGGACGCGCCGTTGTTGCTTGATGCCGACGCACTGACTTTGCTAGCAAGGTCTAACCCCGAAACCCGCGAAGCAGCACAAAAGCGCGGTAATCTGGTTCTGACCCCGCACCCTGCCGAAGCCGCCCGCCTGCTTGGTGCATCAACCCAAACCGTCCAGCAAGACAGAATGTCCGCTGTCCAAACCATCAGCGCAACGTTCCAAGCCGTAACCGTCTTAAAAGGACACCGCACGCTTGTCGCCGCGCCCGACGGCACGGTCTATACCAACCCAAGCGGCAACGCCGGACTTGCCACCGCAGGCAGCGGCGACGTTTTAAGCGGCATCATCGGCAGCCTGCTTGCGCAAGGCATCCCGCCGTTCCAAGCCGCATGCGCCGGCGTATGGCTGCACGGCGCGGCGGCGGATGTTATCAAACACTCGACAGGCGTGGAAGCCGGTATGCTGGCAGGCGAAATCGCACCTACCGCCAGATGGTTGAGGAATCGGCTGATGATCGAGAACACAAAAGTTTAAAGAAAGAGGTCGTCTGAAAACGGAGATACAGCTCCTAAGCCGTTTTCAGACGACCCTTTGCAAATGTTCAATATCTGTGTTGGAATCCAAAAGCTTTTTGATGTTTCCTATGCAGATACTCCGGATAGATTGAAAAGGTAAACCATGCAGTCCAAATTTTTTAACCATCAAGGTGCAAGCCTGCACTACCAAATCGGCGGTAAGGAAGCCGCCTCCGTCATGGTCTTGCTTCACGGCGGTTTCGGCTCGATTGCCGACTTTGAACCGTTGCTGCCGCGCCTGTTGCAACACTACCGCGTGATTGCCGTCGATACGCGCGGACACGGACGCTCCACGCTTGGCACTACCGCATTGACCTATGCTCAAGCAGCCGATGATGTGCGCCAAATCCTGCGCAACGAAAGCGTGGAAAATTACAGTCTGTTCGGTTTCAGCGACGGAGGAATAACGGCTTACCATCTTGGTGCGGAAGATGAAAATGTTGAGAAAATCATCACGGTAGGTGCAGAGTGGCATCAAAAACACTTGAATCGCGTACGGTCGATGTTTGAAGCGCTGAACCTTAATATTGTAAAAGAAAAACTGTCGGAACAGCTTGCCGCTTATCAGGCAGCCAATCCCGAACCCGATGCCGAAAAATGGATTGCGGCATTGAAAGCCATGTGGCTGGATGAAAGCGCAAGCGGTTATCCCAACGAAAGCGTCCGTGAAATCGCAGCTAATGTCTTGGCAATACGCGGAGAAGCCGATTTTCTGCTTGCCTTCGATGATTGGGCAGAACTGAAAACCGAATTGCCCGATGTGCATCTGATGAATGTGCCGTTTGCAGCCCATGAAGCGATTAAAGAGCAGCCCGAAATCATTTGGGCGGCAGTACAGGCGTTTCAGGCATTGTAAAAGTCCGTATTGGATAAAGAGGTCGTCTGAAAACGGCTTTGGCAGGTTCGCCGAAATTGGTTTTCAGACGACCTCCCCATCCGTTTGAAATCCTCCCCCGTACCGATTAAACTGCCGACTTGCTCTTTTTCCATCATCCTTATTTTGTCCATCACACACCATGTCCAAACCGCTTATCATCCGCTGGCTTGCCGTCTGCCTGATACCCTTGGCGACGCTTGCCGTTTTCGCCGTCAATCCGCCCGAAGACGCGGCGCAACACTTAATTAACGGCATCATCCTTGCCTGCGAAGCGACGTTTCTGTTCAAATTCGTCCTTTTCGATACCATCAAGCATCATCTTAAGCAAGAGTTTGATTTGAAACGTCAAACCATGCTGCTGTTTATTCCAATCGTTTTGCTGATTGTGTATTTGTTCCACTATTTCGGCGCGTTTTAGTTTTGAAAAGGTCGTCTGAAACCGATTTCAGACGACCTCGAGTCTTTTATGAATACACACGCTTTTCCTGTTTGTTGGATTTTTTGCAACGTCATCGACAATTTCGGCGACATCGGCGTTTCCCTGCGGCTTGCCCGTGTTTTGCACCGTGAACTTGGTTGGCAGGTGCATTTGTGGACGGACGATGTGTCTGCTTTGCGTGCGCTTTGTCCCGATTTGCCCGACGTTCCCTGCGTTCATCAGGATATTTATGTCCGCACTTGGCATGCTGAAGTGTCAGACATTGATGCTGCGCCCGTTCCCGATGTCGTCATCGAAACTTTTGCCTGCGACCTGCCTGAAAATGTGTTGCACATTATCCGCCGACACAAGCCGCTTTGGCTGAATTGGGAGTATTTGAGCGCGGAGGAAAGCAATGAAAGGCTGCATCTGATGCCTTCGCCGCAGGAGGGTGTTCAAAAATATTTTTGGTTTATGGGTTTCAGCGAAAAAAGCGGCGGGTTGATACGCGAACGCGATTACCGCGATGCCGTCCGTTTCGATACCGAAGCCTTGCGAGAGCGGCTGATGTTGCCCGAAAAAAACGCGCCCGAATGGCTGCTTTTCGGTTATCGGAGCGATGTTTGGGCGAAGTGGCTGGACATGTGGCAACAGGCAGGCAGCCCGATGACCCTGCTGCTGGCTGGGACGCAAATCATCGACAGCCTCAAACAAAGCGGCGTCATTCCGCAAAACGCCCTGCAAAACGACGGCGATGTTTTTCAGACGACCTCAGTCCGCCTCGTCAAAATCCCTTTCGTGCCGCAACAGGATTTCGACAAACTGCTGCACCTCGCCGACTGCGCCGTGATACGTGGCGAAGACAGTTTCGTCCGTGCCCAGCTTGCCGGCAAACCCTTCTTTTGGCACATCTACCCGCAAGACGAGCATGTCCATCTCGACAAACTCCACGCCTTTTGGGATAAGGCACACGGCTTCTACACGCCCGAAACCGCCTCGGCACACCGCCGCCTTTCAGACGACCTCAACGGCGGAGGGGCATTATCCGCCACGCGGCGCCTAGAATGTTGGCAAATCCTGCAACAACACCAAAACGACTGGCGGCAAGGTGCGGAGGACTGGAGCCGTTATCTTTTCGAGCAGCCTTCCGCCCCCGAAAAACTCGCCGCCTTTATTTCAAAGCTTAAAAAAATACGCTAAAATAGCGCGTTTATTTACAACCGATTTGATTGGACAATACATGAAAACAGCACAAGAACTGCGCGCCGGCAACGTATTCATGGTCGGCAACGATCCTATGGTCGTTCAAAAAACCGAATACATCAAAGGCGGCCGCTCTTCCGCCAAAGTCAGCATGAAACTGAAAAACCTGCTGACCGGTGCCGCTTCCGAAACCATTTACAAAGCCGACGACAAATTCGACGTCGTCATCCTGTCTCGCAAAAACTGTACTTACAGCTACTTTGCCGACCCTATGTACGTCTTCATGGACGAAGAATTCAACCAATACGAAATCGAAGCCGACAACATCGGCGACGCGTTGAAATTCATCGTTGACGGCATGGAAGACCAATGCGAAGTGACCTTCTACGAAGGCAACCCTATTTCTGTCGAGCTGCCTACCATCATCGTACGCGAAGTTGAATACACCGAGCCTGCCGTTAAAGGCGATACTTCCGGCAAAGTGATGAAAACCGCGCGTCTGGTCGGCGGCACTGAAATCCAAGTGATGTCTTACATCGAAAACGGCGACAAAGTCGAAATCGATACCCGTACCGGCGAATTCCGCAAACGCGCTTAAGCATCAGCTGCGGTTCAAGATAAAAGGTCGTCTGAAAAGTTTCAGACGACCTTTTGCCATCTCTGCGTCTTAATTCAAGGCGCGAATCTTATAGTGGATTAACTTTAAACCAGTACGGCGTTACCTCGCCTTGCCGTACTATCTGTACTGTCTACGGCTTCGTCGCCTTGTCCTGATTTAAATTTAATCCACTATAAATAAGATGGGATAATGTTCCCTTTGAATCTGCACTCAGCACCATTATTACGAATATCAAGCCGAATCATGATGCGGACGATAAAGAGGGTCGTCTGAAAACAGAAAAGGGGGTATCAAGACTGTTTTCAGACGACCTTTGCTTGATGGATGGGGGGTACGGCTTCCTTTATCCGTTTCGGAATAAGCAATATAAAAAAGTATTCTTTGTGTTTGCCGCAATTTCACTTAGAATGCGGCTCTTGCACACTTTTTCTTCAGGAGAGGATTATGTTGAAAAAATTCGTACTTGGCGGCATGACCGCATTGGTTTTGGCAGCCTGCGGCGGAGAGGGCGGCAGCGCGTCTTCTTCTGCTCCCGCCCAATCTGCCAACGCTTCCGGTTCTTTAATCGAGCGCATCAACAATAAAGGTACGATTACCGTCGGCACCGAAGGCACTTACGCGCCGTTTACCTACCACGACAAAGACGGCAAGCTGACCGGTTACGATGTGGAAGTTACCCGCGCTGTGGCGGACAAACTGGGCGTGAAAGTCGAATTTAAAGAAACGCAATGGGATTCGATGATGGCGGGTTTGAAAGCGGGACGTTTCGACGTGGTGGCAAACCAAGTCGGTCTGACCAGCCCTGAACGCCAAGCGACATTCGACAAATCCGAACCTTACAGCTGGAGCGGTGCGGTTTTGGTTGCGCGCAAAGACAGCAACATCAAATCCATTGACGACATCAAAGGCGTCAAAACTGCGCAGTCCCTGACCAGCAATTACGGCGAAAAAGCCAAAGCCGCGGGTGCGGAACTCGTACCGGTAGACGGTTTGGCGCAATCGCTGACCCTGATTGAACAAAAACGCGCCGATGCGACGTTGAACGATGAGTTGGCAGTTTTAGACTATCTGAAGAAAAACCCGAATGCGGGCGTGAAAATCGTTTGGTCTGCGCCTGCCGATGAAAAAGTCGGCTCCGGCTTGATTGTCAATAAAGGCAATGACGAAGTCGTGGCGAAATTCAGCACGGCAATCAACGAGCTGAAAGCTGACGGCACGCTGAAAAAACTGGGCGAACAATTCTTCGGAAAAGACATCAGTGTTAAATAATTTTCTTGCTTCGCTGCCGTTTATGACGGAAACACGCGCCGATATGATTGTCAGCGCGTTTTTGCCTATGGTCAAAGCCGGTTTTATGGTCTCGCTGCCGCTGGCGGTGGCGTCGTTCCTGATCGGGATGGTAATTGCCATCGCCGTGGCTTTGGTACGGATTATGCCTTCGGGCGGCATCGTGCGGAAAATCCTGCTGAAACTGGTGGAAACTTATATTTCCATCATTAGGGGGACGCCGCTGTTGGTGCAGCTAGTGATTGTGTTTTACGGACTGCCGTCCGTCGGTATTTTCATCGATCCGATTCCTGCCGCCATCATCGGCTTCTCGCTCAATGTCGGCGCATATGCTTCCGAAACCATCCGTGCGGCGATTTTGTCCGTGCCGAAAGGGCAGTGGGAGGCGGGTTTCTCCATCGGCATGACCTATATGCAGACTTTTCGCCGCATCGTCGCGCCGCAGGCATTTCGCGTCGCCGTGCCGCCTTTGAGCAACGAGTTTATCGGCTTGTTCAAAAACACCTCGCTTGCGGCAGTGGTGACGGTAACGGAACTGTTCCGCGTCGCGCAGGAAACGGCAAACCGTACCTACGACTTCCTGCCTGTCTATATTGAAGCTGCTTTGGTTTACTGGTGTTTCTGCAAAGTGCTGTTCCTGATTCAGGCGCGCCTGGAAAAACGCTTCGACCGCTATGTCGCCAAATAAGGGGAAGCTATGATTAAAATCCGCAATATCCGCAAAACCTTCGGCGAAAACACCATTTTGCGCGGAATCGATTTGAATGTGGGCAAAGGGCAGGTAGTCGTCATCCTCGGGCCATCCGGCTCGGGTAAAACGACGTTTCTGCGCTGCTTAAACGCGCTGGAAATGCCCGAAGACGGACAAGTCGAGTTCGACAACGGGCAACCGCTGAAAATCGATTTTTCTAAAAAAACGACAAAGCACGACATCTTGGCTCTGCGCCGAAAATCCGGCATGGTGTTCCAACAATACAATCTCTTTCCGCATAAAACCGCGTTGGAAAACGTAATGGAAGGTCCGGTTGCCGTACAAGGCAAGCCTGCCGCCCAAGCGCGCGAAGAAGCTTTGAAATTACTGGAAAAAGTCGGCTTGGGCGACAAGGTTAACCTTTATCCCTACCAGCTTTCCGGCGGTCAGCAACAGCGCGTCGGCATCGCCCGCGCATTGGCGATTCAGCCTGAGTTGATGTTGTTTGACGAACCCACTTCCGCGCTGGATCCCGAATTGGTGCAAGACGTATTGAACGCCATGAAAGAATTGGCGCAAGAAGGCTGGACGATGGTCGTCGTGACCCACGAAATCAAGTTTGCGTTGGAAGTCGCCACTACCGTCGTCGTCATGGACGGCGGCGTCATCGTAGAGCAGGGCAGTCCGAAAGAGTTGTTCGACCACCCTAAACACGAACGGACGCAGAAATTTCTGCGGCAAATCCGTAAAGACTCGGCGGATTATCGACATTAAGCCGTTTCGTTACATCAAAGGTCGTCTGAAAATGGACAGAGCGGATTTTGCTCACACCGTCTGCCGTTTTCAGACGACCTTTTTCCATCATGGATTCACGTTGAAACGCTACGGCACCAACGAACGGCGACATAATGCTGTTTTCACTATAAAATACCGCCTTTCCCATTTTTCCGCCCGTCCATTATTACATCATGATTGAAATCAAAAACCTCACCCTGCAACACAGTTTGAAAGTCCTGCTCGACAAAGCCAACGCCACCGTCAATCCCGGTCAGCGCGTCGGTTTGATCGGTAAAAACGGGACGGGCAAATCCAGCCTGTTTGCCTTAATCAAGGGTGAAATCACTCAGGACGGTGGCGATATCTCGATTCCGAAAAATTGGCGGATGGCTTCCGTTTCCCAAGAAACGCCCGACTTGGACATCTCCGCGTTGGACTACGTTTTGCAGGGCGATGCCGAGTTGCAGGCTTTTCAGACGACCTTGGCGCAGGCGGAAGCGCAAAATGACGGCATGAAGCAGGCGGAATATCATGCCAAATTGGAAGAAATCGATGCTTATACCGCGCCGGCCCGTGCGGCGAAATTGTTGAACGGACTGGGTTTTTCGCAAGAAGAACACAGCCGTCCCGTCAAATCCTTTTCCGGCGGCTGGCGTATGCGCCTGAATCTTGCGCAAGCCCTGATTTGCCGCGCCGATTTGCTCTTGCTTGACGAACCGACCAATCACTTGGATCTGGAAACCGTCTTGTGGCTGGAAAACCACCTTGCCTCTTTACCCTGCACGCAAATCATCATTTCCCACGACCGTGACTTCCTCAATGCGGCCACCACCCAAACCATCGAATTGTCCCAGCAAAAGCTCACGCAATACGGCGGCAATTACGATTTTTACCAAAACGAACGTGCACAACGCCTGGCGCAACAACAAGCCGCCTATGTCAAACAGCAGGCGCAAATCAAACATCTGCAATCCTTTATCGACCGCTTCAAAGCCAAAGCCACCAAAGCCGTTCAAGCGCAAAGCCGCATGAAGGCGTTGGCGAAGCTCGAGCGCATCGCTCCCGCGCATTTGGACAGCGAGTTTTCCTTTGAGTTTTACAATCCCGACCATCTGCCCAATCCCTTGCTGAAGCTGGAGCACGCTGATTTGGGTTACGAAGGAAAAACCGTTTTGCACGACATTACCCTATCGCTGGAGAGCGGCGCACGTTACGGGCTATTGGGTGTTAACGGCAGCGGTAAATCTACGTTTATCAAAGCCTTGGCAGGCAAAATCGATTTGCTCTCCGGCAGCATCGTCCGTTCCGAAAAACTCAATATCGGCTATTTTGCCCAACACCAACTCGATACCATCCGCGCCGACCAAAGCCCTGTTTGGCATATTCAGCAGCTTTCTCCCGAAGTGCGCGAACAAGAAATCCGAAATTTCCTCGGCGGCTTCAACTTTGTCGGTGATATGGCGTTGCAGAAAACCGAACCCTTTTCCGGCGGAGAAAAAGCCCGCCTCGCCCTTGCCATGATTATCTGGCAAAAACCGAATTTGCTGCTGCTTGACGAGCCGACCAACCATTTGGACTTGGATATGCGCCACGCCCTGACGCTTGCCCTACAAAGTTTCCAAGGCGCCTTAATCGTCGTATCGCACGACCGCAGCCTGCTTGAAGCCACTACCGACAGCTTCCTCCTGATTGACAAAGGTCGTCTGAAAAACTTTGACGGCGATTTAAACGATTATCGTCAATGGAGGTTGGCGCAGGAAAACGCCACAACCGCGCCTGCCGCTTCCGCGCAAAGCCAAAACCGCAAAGACACCAAGCGTATCGAAGCACAAATCCGTCAAGAAAAAGCCCGACGCGGCAAGCCGATACAGCAGAAAATCGACAAAGCCGAAAAAGAAATGGCACAGCTTTCCGAAATTCAAACGGCATGTGAAACATTTTTGGCACAAGAAGAAGCCTATTCGGACGAAAATAAAACAAAATTACAACAAACCCTCGCACAATTAACAGAAATTAAAGTAAAATTAACACAAATAGAAGAAAACTGGCTTTTGTGGCAGGAAGAGCTGGAGCAAATCCTGACGGAAATCGACGCAGAATTTACATAACTATAAATACTTCGCAGCGAGGGTTTCCGTACTTGCCTTCAGAAGCCGCCAAAAAATACAGTTCGGCATGGTCATTTCAGACCGTCGGACTGTATATAGTGGATTAACTTTAAATCAGGACAAGGCGACGAAGCCGCAGACAGTACAGATAGTACGGAACCGATTCACTTGGTGCTTCAGCACCTTAGAGAATCGTTCTCTTTGAGCTAAGGCGAGGCAACGCCGCACTGGTTTAAAGTTAATCCACTATAAAAACAAAAATAGGTCGTCTGAAAACTCAAACTACGGAAAATACATGCGTTCACGAATCAAGCAAGGGGCACTTATCGTCGCATCCTCCCTCATTTGGGGCTTATCCCTCCACACCGCAGCAGCCGTCTTCAGCTGCCATTCCGGTAACAGCAAAACCTACACATCGGAACCATCTGGAAACTGCACAGGCGCGGATCTGCCCAAAATCAGCAGCCACCAAGGCGGTGCATACCGTCTGAAAATCAACAAATTAAGCAGCGATACCGAAGAAAAGGCGGCCAAGCCCAAGAAGGCGCGTTCAAAAGAAAAATCGCGGGAAAAGGCGCAAGAGCAGGAGACAAAGAGCAAAAACGCCAAATCACGCGCCAAAAAATCGGATAAAGCCGCAAAAACGTCGTCTGAAAACGAGTGAGGCAAATTTCGCTATAACGAATGAGACGGTTTGGTTTGAAATTAAAAAAGTCAGCCGTCCTATTTGAGAGAATATGCTGGCATTGTTATACTATTACAGTTGAATGCAATATCTATCGAAAAATTACTTATTTCACATTACGACCTTACCATGAAACAATCACTTCACGCATTGGCAGCTTCATTGCTGATGTTTGCCGCCGCATCAGGCGCACAAGCTTCCTCTAAAATCTATACCTGCACAGTCAACGGCGAAGTCGTCTATACTTCGCGCCCATCCGGAAACTGCCATTCGGCAGATTTACCGACCATAGGCAAATACAGCAGCACGCGCTACGATGCTCCCGCTTTAGAAATGCCCGAGCCTACTGCCGAAGCTCCGTCAAAACGAGCCGGCAACGCAAAACCTGCACCTAAAAATACCGCTAAGGCAAATCCTGCACCTGCGCCCATCCGTCCGGCTCCTGAAGTCGCAGCAACGCCTGCGCCCAAATCTTCCGGCAGTGCTAGCCGCCGTTCGATTTTGGAAACAGAGTTGAGCAACGAGCGTAAAGCGCTGGGCGAAGCGCAAAAATCTCTGGCGCAAGCCCGTGTAGCCAAAGGCGGTCATGTCAACCAACAGGAAATCAACAGCCTACAAAGCGCGGTACTCGACCGCCAGCAAAACATCCAAGCCCTGCAAAGGGAATTGAGTCGGATGTAGGCTGTTCCTACCTTCTTTACCTGCCTTTCTTGGTTTTACATTACGTTAAATATTTCTAAAATATAAAGTTTTACAATTAACCTTTAAAACTTTTAGAAATAGGTACGTATATGGCATCCTATTTGTCCGCTTTTGTACTGGCTGCACCTATGGTGCTTGCCGCCCCGTATGTTGCCGCTGCACATCCTGCACAAGAGCAGATGCAGCAAAATATCGATACTGTTTTGAAAATCGCACGCAATACTTCCTTGAGCGAGCCGCAGCGTGTCAAACAAATACAGCAGTATGCCGACCGTTATTTGGATTATGAACGCATTTCCGCTTTGGCTGTCGGCGCGCCTTGGCGCAATTTCTCAGCACAGCAGAAAACAGATTTTATTCAGGCATTCAAAGAGATGGTGGTTTCGATGTATTCCCATTCCGCTTTGGTGGGCGCTGCCGATGCGAAGGTTAAATTGCTGCCTAAAATGACTGAAAACGGCAATAAGTTTGATGTGTTTTCGGAGCTTCAAACGAAGAGCGGTAAGAAATACGAAGTGGCGTATCAGCTTTATCGGGTAGGTTCTGCTTATAAAATCTACAATTTCCGTTTGGATGGCACAAGTTTAGTAACGGTATACCGCAATCAATTCAATGAGTTGATTAAGCAAAAAGGTATTGACGGTACTATTGCCGTCGTTAAAGCTAAAGGTTTGAAAAAGCAATAATTTGATTGATAATTTTCCTGTTTTCTCAGGAGAAGGATTGGGATAGCTGTCCCATTTGAGGATAAGGGATATTATAGTGGATTAAATTTAAATCAGGACAAGGCGACGAAGCCGCAGACAGTACAGATAGTACGGAACCGATTCACTTGGTGCTTCAGCACCTTAGAGAATCGTTCTCTTTGAGCTAAGGCGAGGCAACGCCGTACTGGTTTAAAGTTAATTCACTATAAAAATCAATGGGTTAAAAATGAACGGTCTTGCATTCATTTGAAACTTATGGGATTTAACAAACAAAAGGTCGTCTGAAAACTTTTAAAGTTCAGACGACCTTTGGTTTATTCTGAATCATGGTTGTAGTGGAGTTGTTTTCTACCTGCTACTTTGTTATTGCAAGTTGGTTCAAGGGAAATGATTTTTGAAAATATAGTGGATTAAATTTAAACCGGTACGGCATTGCCTTAGCTCAAAGAGAACGATTCTCTAAGGTGCTGAAGCACC
>NZ_AJMT01000093.1:0-14794 GCF_000260655.1 Neisseria sicca VK64 | reverse complement strand
TCTATCTTTGCTGATTTGCAAGGTACTCCAGTAGAAGAAGTTGAAGAAAAAGCTCCTCCTATTGACCCTATCCTGCTGCGTCCGGTAGATGATTTGGAATTAACTGTACGTTCAGCTAATTGTCTGAAAGCTGAAGATATTTATTATATCGGCGATTTGATTCAACGTACTGAAACAGAGCTTCTTAAAACTCCGAATTTGGGTCGTAAATCTTTGAATGAAATCAAAGAAGTGTTGGCATCTAAAGGCTTGACACTAGGTTCTAAATTGGAAGCTTGGCCGCCTGTAGGCTTAGAAAAGCCGTAAGTTTGAAGATTAAAGGATAATGACATGCGTCATCGTAATGGTAACCGCAAATTAAACCGTACAAGCAGCCATCGCGCTGCAATGCTGCGTAATATGGCGAACTCATTGTTGACTCACGAGACTATTGTGACAACTTTGCCTAAAGCTAAAGAATTGCGCCGCGTAGTAGAACCCTTGATTACATTGGGTAAAAAACCTTCCTTGGCAAACCGTCGTTTGGCATTTGACCGCACTCGTGATCGTGATGTTGTAGTTAAATTGTTTGATGAGTTAGGTCCACGTTTTGCTGCCCGTAATGGCGGTTATATTCGTGTACTGAAATATGGTTTCCGCAAAGGCGACAATGCACCTTTGGCATTGATTGAATTAGTAGACAAAGCAGCAGAAGCTGCCGAGTAATCTAATACACCATAATAAAACACCATTTGTTTTCTCAAATGGTGTTTTATTATATGCAAGCTACCTTTTGTGTATTTTAAATACTCTATTTAAAATACTCTTGGTATATTGAAGTTATTCTTTTGTTTTGTATGGGTAAGTGGGTTTGCCATGGATAGAGTATTTCTTTTCAGTATCATATTATAAGAGATATTTTAAATAACATAAGTTACTAAAATTTTCTGTTCAATACTATTTTCAAAATGAAAAACCTTTCTGATTTTTCCTAGCTTTTACTTAAAATCATAAAGGTTTTGGTCAATTGAAAATTTTTAGCGCATTTTTATGAGTCAAATTCCGTTAACAGACTATTTTTGCAAAGGTCTCTATAATTGAAATTTGACTAAGAACTTCTTTGCCGTCAGGTATTACACTTACCAAATTCTTTTTTGTATCCCATAATTTTATATGACTACTTCTCTCACGATTGCAATGAGTGTTGCTGAGGCATCGGGTGATCTGCTTGGTGCACATCTTATTTGTGCGATTAAAAAACGTTGTCCTGATGCAAGATTTATTGGTATCGGTGGCGAGCGTATGAAGGCGGAAGGATTTGAAAGTCTTTATGACCAAGAAAAATTGGCAGTACGAGGCTTCGTTGAGGTAGTTAAACGTTTGCCCGAAATCTTGAAAATCCGAAAAGGTCTGGTTAATGACCTTATTCGTATAAAACCGGATGTTTTTGTTGGGATTGATGCACCTGATTTTAATCTTTGGGTGGAAGAGAAACTGAAGAAAACGGGTATTCCAACGGTTCACTATGTCAGCCCTTCTGTTTGGGCGTGGAGGCGTGAACGGGTGAACAAAATCGTTCATCAAGTTAACCGGGTGTTGTGCCTTTTCCCAATGGAACCACAGCTCTATTTAGATGCCGGTGGTAAGGCTGAGTTTGTCGGTCATCCGATGGCTCAAACCATGCCTGTAGATGTTGATCAATCTTCTGCGCGTCGTCAGTTGGGAGTTGCACCGTCTATCCCAGTATTTGCCTTGATGCCCGGCAGTCGTGTTAGCGAAATTGATTACATGGCTCCTGTGTTTTTTCAAACCGCATTACTTCTGTTGAAGCGTTACCCACAGGCACAGTTTCTGATGCCGGTTGCTACACAAGCAACCCGCCGTCGTATATCAAAAATTCTTGCATCTGCGCAATTTTCGGACCTTCCCATTACATTAGTCGATAAACAAGCAGATACTGTTTGTACTGCGGCAGATGTGGTTTTGGTAACCAGCGGGACGGCAACGCTTGAAGTGGCTTTGTGCAAACGTCCTATGGTGATCAGCTATAAGATATCTCCTCTGACTTATGCTTATGTGAAGCGTAAAGTTAAAGTGCCACATGTCGGTTTGCCCAATATTTTGCTGAACAAATGTGCTGTTCCAGAGCTTTTGCAACATGATGCGACGCCTGAAAAACTGGCAGAAGCCATGATTTATTGGTATGAACATCCAGAAGCAGTTGCCCGCTTGAAACAAGATTTTCATGAGCTGCATTTATTATTGAGGAAAGATACCGATACACTGGTGGCAAATGCTGTGTTGGAAGAAGCAGGTTTTTTCAATTCTTAGTTTGACCTGCGATTTGACAAGAGAAAAGAGCGGTAATCAAATCTGCAAAAAGTAATGAAGCAGGAAAATGGGTTGCAATCCAAACATCGCCTTGTCCCAACCTATCCACTCTTTGGCAGGCAAAGATAGCGTTTGCACGGCCTTTGCTATATCATTCCCTTATCTGAAATCAAGGAAAATATCATGTACGAAGTCAACCGCAGCGTCTTCCTGCTCATTCCGCTCGATCCTTTTTGGAACTGGCTGCAAACCCTGCCCGGCAATCATCTTGACGGTTTGACGCTTGAAGATATTCAAGCTGATGCCAATTCTTATCTCGTCCGTCCGTGTGAAACCGCCGACGAAGTATGGGACGAAATCGAAGCGCGGTTTGAAGACATTTTTGCTGCCGAACTTGCCGATTGGTGCGAAGATGAAAGCGAATGGCCTGATTTGAATGCGGATATTTTCAACGAATGGTTCGATATCCAGCTTTCTACCGTTATCACCGACCTCGAGCAAGAACCGCTCGCCCGTGAAGCCTTTCAACCCTTCAATCTGAACTGATGAATATTCGCGTCCGCAATTACCATCTTGACGGCTACGGTCATGTCAACAACGCGCGCTATCTCGAATTTCTCGAAGAAGCGCGCTGGGCGTTTTTTGAGGAACACGGTTTATTGTCCGAAATCGACGGCTTGATGCTGGTGGTCGTCCGCACCGACATCCGTTATCGCCGTGCTGCTGTCGATGGCGACATATTGCGTTTTGAAGGTCGTCTGAAAGAGTTGACCTCGCGCCATATTATTCTCACTCAAAACATCGTTTTGCCCAGCGGTAAAAATGCCGTCGAAGCCGAAAGCACTTTGATGGTTGTCAGCGCAGAAAGCGGGCGAAGCATCAGCATTCCCGAACCTCTCTTTACCCTTTTAAAACAATACGCCGAAGCATGAAAAAGCTCATTACCATTGCCGCAGTCGCCATTATCGGCGCGCTGCTTGCCATCGTCCTTATTCCGGATAACAAACCTACTCCCGCATTCTCTTTGTCCGACCTGCAAGGCAAACCGGTGTCCAATGCCGATTTGCAAGGCAAAGTCAGTTTCATCAATTTTTGGTTTCCCTCCTGCCCGGGCTGTGTCAGCGAAATGCCCAAAGTCATCAAAATGTCCAAAGACTATCAAGGAAAAGACTTCCAAGTCCTCGGCATTGCCCAGCCGATAGACCCGCTGGAAAGCGTAAACCAATACGTCAAAGAATACGGCTTGCCTTTTACCGTCATGTTTGATGGAGATAAAGCCGCCGCCCAAGCGTTCGGTACGCAGGTTTACCCGACTTCTTTCCTGATCAATAAAAAAGGCGAAATCCTGAAAACCTTTGTCGGAGAACCAGACTTCGCCGCGCTTTATCAGGAAATCGACAAAGAATTGGCGAAGTAATACAGGTTTGAGAGGTTCGTGACTGTTTTCAGACGACCTCTGTTATGAATATATTAAACAATCAACGATACTGTCTGCTGTCGGACTTAAAGAAGGGCAATTTCGGTAAGTAGATTCTGAGCATCATTGAAAATGGCTTTGAAAAATAAACAATTTCTTTATTTTATTTTTGTCGGCTTTATTTTGAGCGTATTTCAGCTGACATTTGCACAAGGCGTTCCTCAAAAAGGCATGCTGTGGGTTTATTGGGGTAATAATTTAGATGGTAATACTCGGAATCAAAGGATTTTATATTTTGACTTTATCCCTGAAGACACCAAAATATCGAATCAAAACCGAATTTCCCTTAATTTGAGCAAATCGCAGCAAGCTGCTGTTTTGAAAGAATTGGTGCTTCCGCCGAATTTTTACGTCTATCAGGAAGATTCTGTCAAACAGCCTGCCCAAATTACTATGGGTAAAGTGGGTACGGAAGTCATTTGTGACGGTAAATATTATTCTGCCAAACTTATAAAATTTGAAAAAATCCCAAAAACAACGGCTAAACAAATCCCTGATTCGGGCTGTATTTACTCGTTGATTATGAATAATGATTTCATCGTTAAATCCACAGATAGCCATAAGGTTAACCTCAGGAGCCAACCGGATACCCATGCCGACATAATCAAACGCTTGGACGACAACGCCATAGTAGAAAAATTGAAAACCGTTCGTAAGGATTGGTACCTCGTTCAATTAAAAGATACGACTACCCAAGGGTATGTTCATAAAAGTCAGTTGGAGCGGGTGGATTAATCAAAAGTTGTCGAGATATAGGCGTAATAAAGCAGGTCGTCTGAAAACTTTGATTCAGTTTTTCAGACGACCTTGCACTTAATATAGTGGATTAACTTTAAACCAGTACGGCGTTGCCTCGCCTTAGCTCAAAGAGAACGATTCTCTAAGGTGCTGAAGCACCAAGTGAATCGGTTCCGTACTAGCTGTACTGTCTGCGGCTTCATCGCCTTGTCCTGATTTAAATTTAATCCACTATAATCTTCTATTGCAAGGAATGTTCATGACACCCCAAACCGTCTTAGATTTCTGGTTTGCCGAAGAAAACCGTCCTTTTCTGTTTGCCAAAAACGATGAATTCGATGCCGAGATTCGCGCGCGATTTTTTGATGTCTGGCAACAGGCGGCCCGTGGCGAGCTTGCACACTGGCGCGACACCCTGCAAGGCAGGCTCGCCGAAATCATCCTGCTCGACCAATTCTCGCGCAACCTGTTTCGCAACAGTCCTCAAGCATTTGCCCAAGATTTGGCCGCACTCGTCCTTGCCCAAGAAGCCGTCCGTCAGCCCAGTTTCGCCGACCTCCTATCGCACGAACGCCATTTCATGCTCATGCCGTTGATGCACAGCGAAAGCCAAGTTGTCCACGAACAAGCCGTTCCGCTGTTTGAATGCTATACCGACGGACACGCATTGGATTTTGAAATCAAACACAAAGTCATCATCGACCGCTTCGGACGTTATCCGCACCGCAATGCCGTATTGGGGCGTGAAAGCACGGAGGAAGAGGCGGAATTTTTGAAGCAGGAAGGTTCGTCATTTTAATTTGGGTTTTAAAATTTGAAGGTCGTCTGAAAACCATTTTTCAGACGACCTTCTTTCATATTTCCGCTTCAATAATGCGGCGGAATTTCATCACGCAGGCTGTAAGGTTCGCGCTCTCCGTTTGCGCCTTTGTCCTGCATTTTCTGATAAAGCAGCCTCAACTGCGCCTGCTGCAAATCCAGCGTCTGCTGCATTTTCGCCACCGTATCGTTCAGGCTGCCGATTAAGTCTTCCTGAAGCGCGGTTTGGATTTCCAGCTCGGTGATGCGGTGTTCCAATTCGTCCATTTCGCTCATTTACAGCACCATCGCGGCAATCCAGCCGGCAATCATCAGCGGGATATTGTAGTGGATAAAGGTTGGGATGACCGAGTCGCGGATGTGGTCGTGCTGTCCGTCGGCGTTCAAACCCATGGTCGGGCCGAGCGTCGAGTCGGACGCGGGCGAACCGGCGTCGCCCAATGCGCCCGCCGTACCGACGATGGCGACGGTTGCCAGCGGCGAGAAGCCGAGGCTGATACACAACGGCACATAAATCGCGGTAATAATTGGCAAAGTGGAGAAAGAAGAGCCGATGCCCATGGTGACCAACAATCCGACAAACAACATGGCAAATGCCGCCATGCCTTTATTGCCGCCGAAAAGCTGCATACTGTGTTCGACCAGCGGTTTGATTTCGCCTGTCGCGGTCATGACTGCCGCAAAGCCTTGCGCCGCAATCATGATGAAACCGACCATCGCCATCATTTTGATGCCTTCGCCGAACACATCGCTGGCAGCGTCTCGGTTCATCACGCCGAGCATCATAAAGACAGCAAAACCCAGCATAGCGCCCAAAACCAGCGAATCTTCATACATCAACTGAATCGCAAAGCACACGCCGATTGCCACCGCCGCCACCAGACTGCGGTAAGCCGAAGGCTGGGGCTGTTCGGATGCTTCGCGGTTGTCTTCCGTATCGACGGTATTGGTTTGATAAATGCGTGATTTGCGGTAGTGGACAAACGCCGCCAGCAGCCCCGCCACCATACCCAGCGCAGGAATCGCCATCGCATGCATGACGCTGATGCCTTTTACGTCCATGCCCGCAGATTTGATGTTGCCCAAGAGGATGTCGTTTAAGAAAATCGCACCGAAGCCGTAAGGCAGGAACATATAAGTCGTCACCAAACCGAACGTAATCACACACGCCACCAGGCGGCGGTCGACTTTCAAACGGTTAAACACCAGCAAAAGCGGCGGAATAATCATCGGAATAAACGCGATATGAATAGGCACGACGTTTTGACTCATGATGCCCATCGCCAAAATAATCAGCAGCAGCGTCCATTTCACCGAACTTTCGCCTTTCGCGGCATCCTGACTGTTGTTGAGTTTGCGGATAATGCCTCCAGCAAGCTGCTGAGGCAGCCCGGAATAGGTAATCGCCATCGCAAACGCACCGAGCATCGCGTAAGACAAAGAGATCCGCGCGCCGCCCTTTAAGCCTTCGTTAAACACGGGAATAATCCCTGACTGCGTAACATTACCTGCCGCATCCACGACGTTTTCCAGCGGCATTCCCGCCACCAGTCCGCCGACGAACGCACCGACAGTCAGGCTCAATACGACGTGTACCCGCGACAGCGACAACACGAGCATAACGATTACTGCAACCACTACGGCATTCATGCCTTTTCTCCGTTTCAGACGACCCTCAGACCATCTGTTCACATATTAAAAAGAAACATCATAACCTAACATGATTTAACGGGCTAGGGCAAGCCGATTATTCATGCAAATGAATAGGATGGAATGTGCAGACAGCCGATTCAGACGACCTCAAGCATAAAGCGGTCCAAGCGTTCCGGTTCAATCTCAAGAAAACCGTAAGACATGATGCAGCTTAGTCCGCCGCCTGTCAGGTCAGTACGGAAACTTGATTGCGCTTTTTATCTATTCGACTAGAACGAGAATAAATGCCGTATAATCAAGCCCCAAGTTTCCCCAGCCTTGAAGGTCGTCTGAAAACCATGCACTCAACTTACGCTACCGTACAGCGCGATTTGCTCGAAGCCAATCACCTTTCCCCTGAGCTGCTCGCCAAAAGCCTGAGCATCATCGGCGCGCATCACGTCGATTACGCCGACATTTATTGCCAGCGCACTGCTTTTGAAAGCTGGCATTTGGAAGAGGGCATCGTCAAATCAGGCAGCTTCCAAATCGATCAGGGGGTGGGCGTGCGCGCTGTTTCGGGCGAAAAAACCGCTTTTGCCTATGCGGACAGTTTGTGTATCGATTCGATCAACCGTTCCGCCCAAGCCGTCCGCGTCATCGGCGCGGCAGGCGGCGAAGCTTCTGTCAAAGTGCCGTCCGCCGCATACGGCAAATCCGTCCATGCGGTGCTGAATCCCATTATCGGTCTCGATTCTGCCGCCAAAGTTGCCTTATTGAACAAAGTGGAAACGCTTGCCAAAGCCGCCGATCCGCGCATCGTGCAAGTGATGGCGGGGCTGACTTGCGAATACGACATGATTTACATCGCCCGCCTCGATGGCAGGCACGCCGCCGACATCCGTCCGATGGTGCGCCTGAACGTTACCGTCATCGCCAAACAGGGCGACCGGCGCGAACAGGGCAGCGCGGGCGGCGGCGGTCGCTACGACTTGGCTTATTTTGATGAAACTTTGGTGCGGCAGTTTGTCGATTCCGCCGTCAAACAAGCCCTGATTAATCTCGAATCCCGCCCTGCACCCGCAGGCGAAATGACCGTTGTCTTGGGCAACGGCTGGCCGGGCGTGTTGCTGCATGAAGCCGTCGGACACGGTTTGGAAGGCGATTTCAACCGCAAAGAAACCAGTGTCTTTTCAGGCAGAATCGGCGAGCGCGTTGCCACCAAAGGCGTTACCGTCGTTGATCAGGGTGACATTGCCGACAGACGCGGTTCGCTCAATATCGACGATGAAGGCAACGAAACACGCCGCACCGTATTGATTGAAGACGGCATCTTGGTCGGCTATATGCAGGACGAAACCAACGCCCGCCTGATGGGTACGCAATCCACCGGCAACGGCCGTCGCGAAAGCTACGCCTCCGCCCCTATGCCGCGCATGACTAATACCTTTATGGAAAACGGCAGCTACGAACCCGACGAAATCATCGCGTCCATCGATAAAGGCATTTACGCCGTCAATTTCGGCGGCGGACAGGTGGACATCACCAGCGGCAAATTCGTCTTCAGCGCATCCGAAGCATGGTGGGTCGAAGGCGGCAAACTGCAATATCCTGTCAAAGGCGCAACCATCATCGGCAACGGCCCTGAAGTGTTGAAACATGTTTCCATGATAGGTAATGATACCGCGCTGGATAGTGGTGTCGGCGTGTGCGGCAAAGACGGGCAAAGCGTTCCTGTCGGCGTCGGACAACCGACCCTGCGGATTGATTCGGGCCTGACCGTCGGCGGTAGCGAGATTTAAGTCAATTAAAAATAAAACGTCGTCTGAAAACTGTATTTGGGGTTTTCAGACGACGTTTTGTATTAGATGGTCGGCTTATTGATTGGAAACTGTTGAAGCTTTGTCATGTTCGAGTTCAAAGAGAATCATGTTTTGAGGCATTAAAGTACAAGTTTATCTGCTCGAACGTTCTACGCAATCTTCGGTTTATCCATCTGCTGAGACACAAAAAACAAGCCGCCGAAAGAAATCGGCGGCTTGTTGAATATCATCACAATTGAAAGCTCTGTGCATGATTTCATCGATGCCCGGTATTCAATGCGCTTTACTCTTGGACAAAAGTAACGCCGTGAAGATGGGAATTGAGGATGGCAGTCCGCAAAGCAGTCAATGCTTTGGGGCGGACGAAGTTCCGACGGTATGCCAAAACGACGCGGCGGTGCGGTACGGAGCCTGAAAACGGGATGATACTGAACAGCAAATGGTCGTTTTCAGTCAGTGCGGTAGCGGGCATGACGCTGATGGCGAGGCCGCTGGCAACCATGTGGCGGATGGTGTTGATGGAGCTGCCTTGCAGGGTGTTGGTCAGACCTTGGATTTTCTGCTTGGCGGCCAGCTCGGAGCAGCTTGATAAGACCTGATCGCGCATACAGTTGCCTTCAGTCAGCAACAAGACCTGCTCTTCGCTCAACATCTGCGGGGTGACGGCATCGAGTTCTTCGAAATGGTGTCCTTTGGGGACGATGACGAAGAAAGGCTCGTCATACAGCGGCTCGGTGACGATACCCGGCTCTTGGAAGGGTTCTGCGACTACGATGGCATCGACGTCGCCGCGCTTGAGCGATTCGGTCAGGATGTGCGTGTAGTTTTCTTC
This sequence comes from Neisseria sicca VK64, assembly GCF_000260655.1. Taxonomy (GTDB): domain Bacteria; phylum Pseudomonadota; class Gammaproteobacteria; order Burkholderiales; family Neisseriaceae; genus Neisseria; species Neisseria sicca_B. The sequence goes on along the minus strand of NZ_AJMT01000093.1, from coordinate 5,163 downwards.
AAGCATCAGGGGCATTTTCGGCGCGGTTTCGCGCAGGGAAATGATGAGCTTGGGCAGAAGGTAGGGGGCGACGGTAAAAATCAGACCGAGTTTGAATGCGCCTTCCAATTCGTTTTGCTCTTCGCTGGCAAGGTGCTTGATCAGCTCGGCTTCTTCTAACACGCGGCGGGCTTGGGCAACGATGCGCTCGCCCGCTTCGGTGGTGATGATGTCGTTGCTGCTGCGGTCAAACAGGGATACCGACAGCTCTTCTTCCAGCTTTTTGATGGCGATGGAAAGGGTGGGCTGGCTGACAAAGCAGCGGCGCGCGGCACGTCCGAAATGACGTTCCTGCGCGACGGCTACGATGTAACGCAATTCGGTCAAGGTCATGTGTTAAGCCTTTTTCTGTTCCGTTTTTTGTTCAGGCAGGGTGATGTTCAATTCGAGAACGTCCATACCGTCCTGCTTTTCTTGGGAAATGCGGATGTCGTCCAAGGAAACGTTGACGTATTTGGACAATACTTCCAGCAATTCTTTGCGCAGGGTTGGCAGGTAGTCGGGCGCTTGACCTTCTTGCGCGCGCTCTTGGGCAATGATGATTTGCAGGCGGTCGCGTGCAACGGCGGCGGTTTTCGGTTTTCTGCCGAACAACATATCCATTAATGACATGACTTAGCCTCCGAACAGCCGTTTGAAGAAGCCTTTTTTCTCGGCTTCGAGGAAACGCATTTCACGGTTTTCACCCAAGAGGCGCGCAATGACGTCTTTGTAGGCTTCTGCGGCAGTTGCGCTGTCTTGGTGGATGACGGGTTCGCCGGCATTGGACGCTTGCAGGACGTTTTGCGATTCGGGAATGACGCCGATAAGCGGGATGCGCAAGATGTCGCAAATGTCTTGTACGGACAGCATTTCGCCTTTGTTGACGCGCTCAGGCGAGTAGCGGGTAATCAGCAGGTGTTCTTTGACCGTGCCGCCTTGTTCGGCTTTGCGGGATTTGCTTTGCAGGATACCCAAGATACGGTCGGAGTCGCGGACGCTGGATACTTCGGGGTTGGTGGTGACGATGGCTTCGTCGGCGAAGTAGAGCGCCATCAAGGCGCCTTGTTCGATACCGGCGGGGGAGTCGCAGATGATGTATTCGAATCCCATTTTGTCACTGCTCAATTCCTGCATGACTTTCTCAACGCCTTCACGGGTCAGCGCGTCTTTGTCGCGGGTTTGCGATGCGGGCAGGATAAAGAGGTTTTCGCAGTTTTTGTCTTTAATCAGAGCTTGGGTGAGCGTGGCTTCGCCTTGGATAACGTTAACCAGGTCATAAACGACGCGTCGTTCGCAACCCATAATCAGATCGAGGTTGCGCAAGCCGACGTCAAAGTCGATGACGGCTGTTTTGTGGCCGCGCAGAGCCAGTCCGGTTGCGATACTGGCGCTGGTCGTGGTTTTGCCTACGCCGCCTTTGCCTGAAGTTACTACGATGATTTTTGTCACGATGTTTCCTTTATCAAATGCTTGGAATGGTTAATCTGTGTCGATTGCGCTGATAACCAGGCGGTTGTCTTGCAATGAAACCTGTACGGCTTTTTTGTGCAGGTGGTCGGGCAGGTCTTGTTCGAAATTGCGGTAAATACCCGCTACGGAGACCAGTTCCGCCTGCATGGAGTGGATGAAGATGCGCGCGTTGGTGTTGCCTTTCGCGCCTGCCAGAGCCCTGCCGCGCATGGGCGCATAAATATGAATGTTTCCGTCGGCAATGAGTTCCGCACCTTGGCTGACGATGCCGGTCACGATAAGGTCGCCGTTTTCCGCGTAAACCTGTTGTCCGGTGCGGACGGGGGTGCTGATGAGGACGGTCGGGTTGCTGATGACCGTTGCCTGAACGGGTGCGGGCTCTTGGTTGATTTTGGGCTGTTGCGGCTCGGATTTGTCGCTACGGCTGAAAACCAAATGGTAACGTGCTGCGAAGGATGCCCAATATTCGCTTTCGTGGCGCAGCCCCAGAATCTGCATGCCGTAACGGGCGAAAAGGGAAATCATGGAACCGATGTCCAATGACTCGGGATGGTCAAAATCCTGCACATCCAAAACGAAGGGGACGACATCCAATTCTTGGTATTGACCGGCGCGTTGGCGCAAAAATTCTTCCAGCTCGGTCAAGTCTGCGGTATGCAGGTGAATAGCCAGCACGTCAAGCCGGGCTGACTTTATGTCGAAGGCGGGTTTCATAATAGTGAGTAAATCATAAAATTTTTTAATTGTATAAGTTTACCGTGTAAATCTTGGCTATTCAATCCGTTTGGGCCGTCTGAAGTGAAATTTCCTGTATCTATCAGGTTGAAATCACGGCTGGAACGAGATTGCAAGCCGATTGCAAGGTTTTGTCATGGAATGACGTTATCTTTAAAGTTGTTTGAAGTGGCGTAAAAGCGACAACAGGTCGTCTGAAATCCGGAGCAGGCTCTGAATCTGAACGATCCGTCAACGGGAGGAACAGATTTTTTTATAAAGGATGGTCGGTCATTGAAGGAATAAATGGTGGGATTCGGAGGTTTTTTCAGAGTTGGGTAAGGCGATTTGAACCGTTAAGGTCGTCTGAAAATGCGGACACCGGTTTCAGACGACCTTTTATAGTGGATTAAAATAAAAATGAGACAAGGCGGCAACGCCCGCCGTGTACGGGTAGTACATAAGGGCGTTGGCAACGCCGTATCATTGCAATTTTAATCCATTATACTTTTCCGCTTTCTTTGCACATTCTTTGTCTAACTTGACATTTCCTTGCCGCCGCAACACCATAAAGGCAGATTCGGCAGCCGGTTCGAGCCTGCCGTCGTGTTTTTATCAACCGAAAGGCTATCCACGATGACACAATCCACTCACGATCCTTACGCGGATTACCGCGAGCTGACGCTTCGGGGCATGATACTCGGTGCGCTGATTACCGTGATCTTTACCGCGTCGAACGTTTACCTCGGCTTGAAGGTCGGTCTGACCTTTGCTTCGTCGATTCCGGCGGCGGTGATTTCGATGGCGGTTTTGAAGTTTTTCAAAGGCAGCAATATTTTGGAAAACAATATGGTGCAGACGCAGGCTTCGGCGGCGGGTACGCTTTCGACCATCATCTTCGTTCTGCCCGGTTTGCTGATGGCGGGCTACTGGAGCGGTTTCCCGTTTTGGCAGACGACGCTTTTATGTATTGCCGGCGGGATTTTGGGGGTGATTTTCACCATTCCGCTGCGTTACGCGATGGTGGTGAAAAGCGAGTTGCCTTATCCCGAAGGCGTGGCGGCGGCGGAGATTTTGAAAGTCGGCAGCCACGAGGAAGAGGAAGGCCGTCAGGGCGGCAGCGGCATTAAAGAGCTGGCGGCAGGCGGCGCGTTGGCGGGTTTTATGAGCTTTTGTTCCAACGGTTTGCGCGTGATTGCCGACAGCGCGAGTTATTGGTTTAAAAGCGGCACGGCGATTTTCCAACTGCCGATGGGCTTTTCGCTGGCATTGTTGGGCGCGGGCTATCTGGTCGGACTGACGGGCGGTATCGCCATCCTGTTGGGCATTTCGATTGCTTGGGGTATTGCCGTGCCGTATTTTTCATCGCACATTCCGCAGCCTTCCGATATGGAAATGGCGGCGTTTGCGATGAAGCTGTGGAAGGAAAAAGTACGCTTTATCGGCGCGGGTACCATCGGTATTGCGGCGGTTTGGACGCTTTTGATGCTGCTCAAGCCGATGCTGGAAGGTCTGAAAATGTCGTTCAAGAGTTTCGGCGGCGGCGCGCCTGCGGCGGAACGCGCCGAACAGGATTTGTCGCCTAAAGCCATGATTTTTTGGGTATTGTCCATGATGCTGATTTTGGGCGTATCGTTTTATCACTTTATCGGCGATTCGCACATTACGGGCGGCATGGCTTGGCTTTTGGTGGTCGTTTGTACGCTTTTGGCTTCCGTCATCGGCTTTTTGGTCGCCGCTGCCTGTGGTTATATGGCAGGTTTGGTCGGCTCGTCTTCCAGCCCGATTTCCGGTGTGGGCATCGTTTCCATCGTCATCATTTCGCTGGTGTTGTTGGTCGTGGGCGAATCCGGCGGCTTGATGGCGGATGAAGCCAACCGCAAATTCTTGCTGGCGCTGACCTTGTTCTGCGGCTCGGCAGTGATTTGCGTGGCTTCGATTTCCAACGACAACCTGCAAGACTTGAAAACCGGCTACCTGCTCAAAGCAACGCCGTGGAGACAGCAGATTGCACTGATTATCGGCTGTATCGTCGGCGCATTCGTCATCTCGCCCGTGTTGGAACTGCTCTACGAAGCCTACGGCTTTACCGGCGCAATGCCGCGCGAAGGCATGGACGCGGCGCAGGCTTTGGCGGCTCCCCAAGCGACTTTGATGACGACCATCGCCTCGGGTATCTTCGCCCACAACCTTGAATGGGCGTACATCTTCACCGGCATCGCGATCGGCGCGGTGTTGATCGTCGTCGATTTGGTGTTGAAAAAATCGTCCGGCGGCAAACGCGCACTGCCCGTCCTCGCGGTCGGCATGGGTATCTACCTGCCCCCGTCCGTCACTATGCCCATCGTGATCGGCGCAGTGTTGGCGGCGGTGTTGAAACACATCATCGGCAAGAAAGCGGAAAACCGTGAAGGTCGTCTGAAAAACGCCGAGCGTATCGGAACCTTGTTCTCCGCCGGTTTGATTGTCGGCGAAAGCCTGGTCGGCGTAGTGATGGCATTCATCATCGCCTTCTCCGTGACCAACGGCGGCTCCGACGCCCCGCTCGCGCTGGGTCTGGAAAACTGGGAAACCACCGCATCCTGGCTTGGGCTGGCGTTCTTCATCACAGGCATGGTGTTCTTCGCCCAACGCGTGTTGAAAGCAGGACGCGTCAAGTAAGTTGGGTTTGAAAATAAAGAGGTCGTCTGAAAACTGAACTGGCCCCCAAATCTTGGACACTCATAAAAGCCTATTCAGGCGCTCTGTGCAAGCTGGGTTCTGTATGCGACAGGACTCAGCTTTTTCAATTTCAAACTGCAACGCTCCCGGTTGTAGTAATCCATATAGTCATCTATCTGCTTCATCAATTCATCTACCGTCAATTCACCTGCATTATAGAAACACTCCGTCTTCAACACCGCAAAGAAGCTTTCCATCGGCGCATTGTCCCAACAGTTCGCCTTTCGCGACATGCTT
>NZ_AJMT01000092.1:0-22210 GCF_000260655.1 Neisseria sicca VK64 | reverse complement strand
AAGCCCTCATACGGGCGAAAAAAGCCTACCGCCATCCCGCCATGGGCGAAATATCGGAAACCTCCTCAAACGCCGGTTCAAAGCCCGAAAGCCCAACGAAAAATGGCTGACCGACGTTACCGAACTCAAAGGGAAGGACGGCAAACTGTACCTCTCGCCAATCTTGGACTTGTTCAACCGCGAGATCGTCGCCTACGCCATGAGCCGCAGAGCCGACAGCGAAATGGTGAAGGAAATGCTCGAAAAAGCCGCACCCCGTCTGACTGATAAAGGAACGATGCTTCATTCGGACCAAGGTGTGCTGTACCGTACGGCGGGGTATAGGGAATTGCTTGCGGAGCATTCCATGGTTCAAAGCATGTCGCGAAAGGCGAACTGTTGGGACAATGCGCCGATGGAAAGCTTCTTTGCGGTGTTAAAGACGGAGTGTTTCTATAACGCAGGAGAATTGACGGTGGATGAATTGATGAAGCAGATAGATGACTATATGGATTACTACAACCGGGAGCGTTGCAGTTTGAAATTGAAAAAGCTGAGTCCTGTCGCATACAGAACCCAGCTTACACAGAGTGCCTGAATAGGCTTTTATGAGTGTCCAAGATTTGGGGGCCAGTTCAGTTTTCAGACGACCTTTTTGTTGAAGTTAAACTTAATTCAGTCTTTGTTTTTCAATTGTCTATCTAAGCTCCGTATGTGAGGTAGCCGCAAGCGGTTTTGCCGGAGGTAACGGAGCTGGCGGGTGATGGATTCGCAAACCATCCGTGATGTCTGTTCACGCAAATGCGCCTCGAATAAAGTCAGCAAAGAAAAAGGTCGTCTGAAAACCGGAAAATTGGTTTTCAGACGACTTTTTGTTCAAGCTAAACCCGATTCAGATTCAGCCCCTGTTTTTCAACCGTCCATGCAACTCCTGTACGCTATACACGCCCAAGTGGTCGCGGCTTTTTGCGCCTTCGCTCATGGCTTCGCCGCCGGCGATGGTGGTGTATTGCGGCACGCGTTGGGTGAGGGAGGTGCGGCGGATGCTGTGGCTGTCGGCGATGGATTGTGCCGAGCTGCTGACGGTGTTGACCACCAGCGCGATTTCGCCGTTTTTAATCGCGTCCACGATGTGCGGGCGGCCTTCCTGCACTTTGTTTACCGCCTGCACGATGATGCCGTGCTCTTTCAGGTATTCGGCGGTGCCGCGCGTGGCGCAGACGCCGTAGCCGAGGGCTTGGAAGTTTTGCGCGGTTTTGACGATGAGCGGTTTGTCTTCGTCGCGCACGGCGAGGAAGATTTTGCCGGTCGGGTTCAGGCGTTCGCCTGCGCCGAGTTGGGCTTTGTAGTAGGCTTCGCCGAAGCTTGCGCCCACGCCCATCACTTCGCCGGTGGAGCGCATTTCGGGGCCCAAAATCGTATCCACGCCGGGGAATTTGATGAAGGGGAACACGGCTTCTTTAACGACATAGAAATCGGGAACGACTTCTTTTTCCACGCCTTGCTCTTGCAGGGAAATGCCTGCCATGCAGCGCGCGCCGACTTTGGCGAGCGGCACGCCGGTGGCTTTGGAGACGAAGGGGACGGTACGGCTGGCGCGCGGGTTCACTTCCAACACGAACACAACGCCGTCCTGTACGGCAAACTGGACGTTCATCAGGCCGACCACGCCCAGCGCGTATGCCATGGCTTTGGTTTGGCGGCGGATTTCGTCTTGGATTTCTTCGCTGAGCGAGTAGGGGGGCAGCGAGCAGCCGGAGTCGCCGGAGTGGATGCCTGCCTGCTCGACGTGCTGCATGATGCCGCCGATAACGACGTCTTTGCCGTCTGAAACGCAGTCCACATCGACTTCAATCGCGTTGTTCAGGAAGAAATCGAGCAACACGGGGCTGTCTTCGGATACCTGCACGGCTTCGCGCATGTATTTTTGCAGCTCTTCGGCGGAGTGGACGACCTGCATGGCGCGGCCGCCGAGGACGTAAGACGGGCGCACGACCAGCGGATAGCCGATTTCTTCGGCTTTGACGAGCGCTTCTTCTTCGTTGTGGGCGATGCGGTTGGGCGGTTGGCGCAAGCCTAAGTCGTTCAACACTTTTTGGAAGCGTTCGCGGTCTTCGGCGGCGTCGATGCTGTCGGCGGATGTGCCGATGATGTTTACGCCGTTTTCAACCAGCGCGTTGGCAAGTTTTAGCGGGGTTTGACCGCCGTAATGCACAATCACGCCCCACGGGTTTTCGGTGCGGACGATTTCCAACACGTCTTCCAGCGTCAGCGGCTCGAAATACAGGCGGTCGCTGGTGTCGAAGTCGGTGGATACGGTTTCGGGGTTGCAGTTCACCATAATCGTTTCAAAGCCCGATTCGCGCAGGGCGAGCGCGGCGTGAACGCAGCAGTAGTCAAACTCGATGCCCTGACCGATGCGGTTCGGGCCGCCGCCGAGAATCATCACTTTTTTACGGTCGGAAGGACGCGCTTCGCATTCCTCTTCGTAAGTAGAGTAGAGGTAGGCGGTTTCGGTGGCGAACTCGGCGGCGCAGGTATCGACGCGTTTATACACGGGATGCAGCTTCAGCGCGTAGCGGTGTTCGCGCACTTCTTTTTCTTTTACGCCCAAAAGCTGCGCGATGCGTTTGTCGGAGAAGCCTTTGCGTTTCAGACGACGTAGGGCGGCGAAATCCAAATCTTGCAGGCAGCCTGCACTTACCTGCTGCTCTTCTTTCACCAAGTCTTCGATTTGCGCCAAGAACCAAGGGTCGATGGCGCAGATTTCGTGGATTTCTTCCAGCGTGAAGCCCGCGCGGAACGCGTCTGCCACAAACAGCATACGCTCAGGGCCTGGGTTCGCCAGTTCGCGGCGGATTTCCGCTTTGTCGGAGCTTCTCGGATTGAAGCCGCACAAGCCCGTTTCCAAGCCGCGCAGGGCTTTTTGGAAACTTTCCTGAATGGTGCGGCCCATCGCCATCACTTCGCCCACGGATTTCATCTGCGTGGTCAGGCGGTCGTCTGCGGCGGGGAATTTTTCAAACGCAAAACGCGGGATTTTGGTTACCACATAGTCGATGGAAGGCTCGAACGACGCGGGCGTACGGCCGCCAGTGATGTCGTTGCGCAATTCGTCCAGCGTAAAGCCGACCGCCAGTTTCGCCGCCACCTTCGCAATCGGGAAGCCCGTCGCTTTTGAAGCCAACGCGGACGAACGGCTCACGCGCGGGTTCATCTCAATCACAATCATCTCGCCGTTTTCAGGGTTCACCGCAAACTGCACGTTCGAGCCGCCCGTGTCCACGCCGATTTCGCGCAATACCGCTAAGCTTGCGTTGCGCATGATTTGGTATTCCTTGTCCGTCAGCGTTTGCGCCGGCGCAACCGTAATCGAGTCGCCGGTATGCACGCCCATCGGGTCGAAGTTTTCAATCGAGCAAATAATGATGCAGTTGTCAGCCTTATCGCGCACCACTTCCATCTCGTACTCTTTCCAGCCGAGTACGGACTGCTCAATCAGCAGCTCATGCGTGGGCGACGCATCGAAACCGCGTTCGCAAATCGCCAAAAACTCGTCTTTGTTGTAGGCAATGCCGCCGCCCGAACCGCCCATCGTGAAAGACGGACGAATCAGCGTCGGAAAGCCGACCTGTTCCTGCGCCGCCAAGGCTTCGTTCATCGTATGGCAGACAAAAGATTTCGGGCAGGAGAGGCCGATTTTCTCCATCGCTTCTTTAAAGCGGCCGCGGTCTTCCGCCTTGTCGATGGCGTCTTCCGTCGCGCCGATCAGCTCGACATTGTATTTCGCCAGCACGCCGTTGCGCGCCAAATCGAGCGCACAGTTCAGCGCGGTCTGGCCGCCCATCGTGGGCAGAATCGCATCGGGCCGCTCCTTGGCGATAATCTTCTCCACCGTCTGCCACATAATCGGCTCGATGTAGGTAACATCCGCCATTTCAGGGTCGGTCATAATCGTGGCGGGGTTGGAATTCACCAGAATGACTTTATAGCCTTCTTCACGCAAAGCCTTGCAGGCCTGTGCGCCCGAATAGTCAAATTCGCAGGCCTGACCGATAACGATAGGGCCGGCGCCGATGATAAGGATGGATTTTAGGTCGGTACGTTTGGGCATGGGTGGGTCTTTCTATTTAAAACGGGAAGAGCAGAATGGAAAAGTTCTATTTTGAATTGGTTGCAATAGGTCATTAAAAGCATCGCATATGATAAACAATTCAAATAGCAAATACATATTTGGCTGGGTAGTAAAGGTAGTGACAGCCCTAGAATGGTTAATAACAAACTGAAAAATAACAAGAAGTAATTGTAATTATTAACTTTTTTTATATGATCCTTTTGGTTATCATTTAAACGAGCCTCTTCAATTTGTTTTATTTTAATTCTAGAAAAAATTGTAGAATACAGACAAATTTGTACAAACAACCAGAATAAATTTGTATCATTAATGTCAAGGTTCCCTTTCTGAATACTTATATTTTGAGCAATAAATATTACAACTGAAAAGAATATAACCTGCAAATTGTATTCACTCCAATTTTTTAATGCATCATTAAACTCCGCATTATGAATTCGTTTTGCTTCTTGTTTTTTTGCTTTCTCTTGTAACTGTTTTGCTGTTTCAGTTTTCGGTATTGTTTTCAATAACCAAGTTTTGAATTTTGGTAGTAAAATGCAAAAAATACTTGGAATAAATATAGCTATTAAAGCACTTATATTAGAACAATAAATGCTTTTAAAACGACAACTAATAGGGATAACAAACAAGACAAAACAAATCCAAAATAATGAAGGACGTGATGGTTGTCTAATATTTACATTTTCGGATTTTTCCATTTTAAAATTACCTTGATTAAACATTTATAGTAAGCCATAGCCCGCATATATATCGTGTGCGATACGCACGCACGCGTTTTCCATTTCCCCTGCAACCCCAACCCACCGCGTGCGTGCCTTGCGGTACACGCCCTACCGATGGGTTCAAAAGTCGTCTGAAAAAACGCTCGCGGCGTTTGTTCCATCTGCCTTGCGATAAAGGCTACCTGAAAAATTCCTGCCGTTGAGGTTTCGGGTATTCTTTTTCATAAGACCTACAACGCCTGAACCTGCTGCAACCTGCTCCCTCCCCCGTGGGGGAGGATTGGGGAGAGGGTATTCCCCGAATTGCGGCAATCTTTCCCAACACCCTAACTCTAACTGCCCAAAATACAAGCCTTACGGCTTGTTGCCCTCTCTCTAACTCTCTCCCACGGGAGAGAGGACGGGGTGGCTGTTGGAATTAAGGGTTCTGCAAGAAAAACAGGTTGTGCAGGCTGCTTTTTACTTTTCAGACGACCTGAAATCAACGGCTGTAAACCCAAGCTGCTTCTCAAACTGCCTGCAACCGCAAAACCTGCTGCAACCTGCTCCCTCCCCCGTGGGGGAGGGCTGGGGAGAGGGCATCTCCCGAATTGCAGCAATCTTTCCCAACGCCCTAACCGCCCAAACACAAGCCTTGCGGCTTGTTGCCCTCTCTCTAGCTCTCTCCCACGGAGAGAGAGGACGGGGTGGCTGTTGGGGTTAAAGGTTCTGCAAGGAAAACAGGTTGTGCAGGCTGTTTTTTACTTTTCAGATGACCTGAAATCAACGGTTGTAAATCCAAGCAAGCCGTCGCCCGCATGTAGGGCGTGTGCGGTACGCACGCACGCGTTCTTCATTTTCCCTGTAACCCCAACCCACCGCGTGCGTGCCTTGCGGCACACCCCCTACCGATGGGTTCAAAGGTCGTCTGAAAAAATCTCGCGGCGTTTGTTCCATCTGCCTTGTGATAAAGGCTGCCTGAAAAATTCCTGCTGTTGATATTTCGGGCATTCTTTTTCAGACGGCCTGCAACGCCTGAATCTGCTGCAACCCGCTCCCTCCCCTGTGGGGGAGGGCTGGGGAGAGGGCATTCTCCAAATTTCCGCAACCTTTCCCAACACCCTAACTGTCCATACAAGCCTTGCGGCTTGTTGCCCTCTCTCTAACTCTCTCCCACGGGAGAGAGGGCGGGGTGGCTGTTGGGGGTTAAGGGTTCTGCAAGGACAACAAATTGTGCAGGCTGCTTTTTTTCTTTTCAGACGACCTTCAATCAACGGCAAATCCAAGAAAGCCGTAGCCCACATGTAGGGTGTGTGCGGTACGCACGCGTTCTCCATTTTCCCTGCAACCCCAACCCACCGCGTGCGTGCCTTGCGGCACACACTCTACCGATGGGTTCAAAGGCCGTCTGAAAAAACACTCGCGGCGTTTGTTCCATCTGCCTTGCGGTAAAAGGCTACCTGAAAAATTCCTGCTGTTGATGTTTCGGGCATTCTTTTTCAGACGACCTGTAATACTTGAATCTGCTGCAACCTGCTCCCTCCCCCGTGGGGGAGGGCTGGGGAGAGGGTATTCTCCAAGTTGCGGCAACTTTTCCCAACACCCTAACCGCCCCAATACAAACCTTGCGGTTTGTTGCCCTCTCTCTAACTCTCTCCCACTGGAGAGAGGACGGGTGGCTGTTGGGGTTAAGGGTTCTGCGAGGAAGACAGGTTGTACAGGCTGCTTTTTGCTTTTCAGACGGTCTGAAATCAACGACAGCAAATTTAAGCTGCTTTTTAAATTGCCTGAAACTGCAAGGCCCGCTGCAACCTACTCCCTCCCCCGTGGGGGAGGGCTGGGGAGAGGGCATTCTCCAAATTGCGGCAATCTTTCACAATACCCTAACTCTAACCGTCCCAATACAAACCTTGCGGTTTGTTGCCCTCTCTCTAACTCTCTCCCACGGGAGAGAGGACGGGGCTGCTGTTGGGATTAAGGGTTCTGCAAGGAAAACAGGTTGTGCAGGCTGTTTTTTACTTTTCAGACGACCTTTTAAACGCTCAATTCAGGCAGCCGGTATCCTATAATTTTCAAAAATCCAATCAAAATCAGTCATCTGCTACTGTTCAGGCTGCTTTTCCAATTTCTGTAACACGCGCAGGATTTCCGCGAGCACATCGTTTGTCTGCTGCAAAATTTCGTGATTCCAAAACCGCAGCACGGTAAAGCCCAAGCTGTTGAGATATGCCGTCCGCGCGTGGTCGTATGCGGCTTGTTCTGTGTGCTGCCCGCCGTCTGCTTCGACAATCAGCTTGGGCGTTATGCACATAAAATCAACAATATAATTTCCCATCGGCTGCTGGCGGCGGAATTTATAGCCGTTCAGACGGCCTGCCCGCAGGTGCTGCCACAATTTTGCTTCCGCTTCACTCATTTCTTGACGCATGGCTTTGGCGCGTTGATGCAGGGCGGGGTTGTCAGCGGTCAATAGTTTTTCGGGCGGGTTCATTTTTTTATTATTGGGTGTGGAAAACGCCTTGATGACCATCTTTTTTCAGTAAGTGTAGATTAGCTTAAAAACAGCATAACACGCGTAATCGTACAAAAACGTTGGGCTTATCAATCCATCCTATTCTTGAGGTCGTCTGAAAAAAGCTTGGCGTTTTGTATGTAGGTCTTGGTGGGTTGCTTTCCGGTAATGTTGAGGACGTTAGTTTGTTATGGTGTATTGAATGGTGGGTGCTGAGTTGCCGAATGTGGTTTTATTCTATGTCTATGATGGTTTGTACGCCTTCTAATATTTTATTGGATAGGTTTTCTAGGCTTCTTGCGCCTTCATCGACCCTTGCCCCTTTTTGCTTGAGTGCCTGATCCATGTAGATGCTGCCTGCCATGGCGGGTTCTTTCAGGCAGTGGTCTACGGAAAATTGTTCCAATTCTGCGGCGGTTGTCGGAATGGTGCATTCTGAGTTGGCTATGGTTTTGCTGCTTTCAGAGATGGTTTTGTAGACGCCCTGGGTGGCGGAATCGAAGATGTCCGCACCGAGTTGGCTGATTTTTTTCAGGTCGATGGTTTTGTCACCTGCGAAGGCAGGGGCGCTCATAAGCAGACAGAGGAGTAAAGCCGTTTTTTTCATGAAATGCCTTTATGGATGGGTTTTCTTCAGGCGGTTTGATGGGCAAACCGCCTTGTAGTTTGGTGTAATGTGTTAGCGATTGTTTTGTTTTTGGTAGTCGTCATTCCATGCTTGCACGGCTGTATTGGCATCGCGTGCGACGGAGTGGATGGTGTTGCACGCGGATAATGTGCCGATTAATACGATAAACAGGGCTACTTTTTTCATAGGGTTAATCCTTATGTTGATGGTGGTGAGTAAGGCCGGTCAGTGTTTGACCGGCATGAAATCGGTATGGTTTTTAAAAGCTGGTGATAAAGGTAATCAAGCCCAAAATGATGCCGGGGGCGTTTGCCAGTACGACGGGGTAGTCGCGTTTTTCTTTCAGAAAGCCGTAGGCAACCCATAATGTGCAGTTGATGGCGGCGACGAGGGGTTGCAGCGGCGAGCCGGGGTTGCCCGCGAGGTTGTTTTGGATTTGCGGGATATAGGAAACGTACATGCCTACTGCGGTCAGGGTAGCGACGACGGAGAGTACGCGCATTTGTTTTTCAGTCATGGGGTTTCCTTTCTGACTTGAGGGGGGGATTTTTCAGACGACCTTGTTGAGTTGAGAGGTCGTCTGAAAAGGCGGTTTATTGTTTTGCTGCTTTCATATTGTCAATGAATTTGTCAAACAGATAGCCGACATCTTGCGGGCCGGGGCTGGCTTCGGGGTGGCCTTGGAAGCAGAACACGGGTTTGTCGGTCAGCTCGATGCCTTGCAAGGTGTTGTCGAACAAGGATTTGTGGGTAATCCTTGCGTTGGCGGGCAGGGTGTCGGCATCGACGGCGAAGCCGTGGTTTTGGCTGGTGATGACGACTTTGCCGCTGTCCAAGTCTTGTACGGGGTGGTTCGCGCCGTGGTGGCTGAAGTGCATTTTCAGGGTTTTTGCACCGATGGCGAGGCCGATGAGCTGGTGTCCCAAGCAGATGCCGAAGATGGGTTTGCCGCTTGCCATCAGTTTTTGCACGGCCTCGATGGCGTAGGTACAAGGCTCGGGATCGCCTGGGCCGTTGGAGAGGAATACGCCGTCGGGGTTGAGTGCCAACACGTCTTCCGCGCTGGTTTGGGCTGGGACGACGGTCAGGCGGCAGCCGCGTGCGGCGAGCATACGCAAGATGTTGGTTTTTACGCCGAAATCGTAAGCGACAACGTGGAACGGCTGTTCAGCAGGGGTAACGAAACCTTTGCCCAGCGCCCATTCGCCTTCGGTCCATTCGTAGGCTTCTGTGCAGGAAACTTCTTTTGCCAAATCTTTGCCGACCATGCTGCCGAACGCGGCGATGAGTTCTTGCGCTTTTTCAACCGTAGCGTCCGCACCGGTCAGAATTGCGCCGCCTTGTGCGCCTTTTTCACGCAGCAGCGTGGTCAGGCGGCGGGTGTCGATGTCGGCGATGGCGACGGTTTTGTTGCGCACTAAATAGTCGTGCAGGCTTTCGGAGGCGCGGAAGTTGCTGTGCAGCAGCGGCAGGTCGCGGATAATCAAGCCTGCGGCATAAACGCTGCCGCTTTCTTCATCTTCGGCGTTGGTGCCGGTGTTGCCGATGTGGGGGTAGGTGAGGGTAACGATTTGTTTGCAGTAGGACGGGTCGGTCAGGATTTCCTGATAGCCGGTCATGGAAGTGTTGAACACGACTTCGCCGGAAGTCGAACCTTCGTAACCGATTGATGTGCCGTGAAATACGCTGCCGTCAGCGAGAACGAGAAGAGCCGGAGTGGTCATGATGAATCCTGTTTGCCTGATGATGGTCGGTTTGCAGAAACGGGCAGGGGTCGTCTGAAAATTGTTTACAAAAAAGACCGCCTGAGAAAATATTGGCTAAAAAAAAACACGCCCCGCAGCCTTGATTTTGCTGCGTAACGTGCTTTTTCAGGCATAGCTGCCTATGCCGTAGAAGCAATGCATTCTACGTCAAAAAGCCATATCGTTCAAGCTGTGGTTTGGCAACGGATTTTCTCTTTACAATCATGAAGTCTGTTTCATTTTCGCCATTGTTCGCCGCATCAGATAAAAAAAACAGCCCGAACCCCACATAAATGACATCGTAAATGTTAGAATCTCATTCCGAGAAAATAAAAACAACGTCATCATCCGTCAACCGACGATTTTATGAAAAAAGAACGCATTATGAAAAACAAACCTTCACGTTGCCCCGGCTCCATCCGTCCGATGATTTACAGCATCGCCTCCGCGCTCGCACTGATGGGGGCGGCATCACAAGCGCAAGCACAGTTTGCCAAAACCCCGCTTTATTTGCAAAACGAAAGCCAAATTACAGAGCAGCCGAAAGTCAAACATAACATTATGTTTTTTATTGATGATTCGGCGAGTATGGGTTCTATTGTACCTGGAGCCAGGGGGAAGAGGGGGGAACCTTTAAATAGGTTAGAAGTAACGAAAAATGCGCTAAATGATATTCTTGATCAATATAAGGATCAGTTTAACTGGGGGTTGCAGACGCTTCATAACAATGGTCGATCAGATGCTGATTTTTTCAGTTCTGACCCAGAGGCAATGAAAACGCGTGTCAACAAGATGAGTACTGGCTATGCAACCCCAGCAACACGCCGCTATTTTGAAATTGTCAGTACGATTGTTATGCCTAAGGTTGAGTACCGTTGTCAAAAATCGTATGTCGTCATGATGTCGGATGGCGATGCTAACTATAGCTCTTATTGTGGTAATTCTCCATATTGGCCAGATAGGACGATTTTTGATTATGATGCCCGTCGTTTTTATTATGCTGCTAAAGATTACAATTGGAGAGTCCATAATGCTTATGATAGTGAAGATTACCAGAAAGCATACGAATATTTCGGCGAACGAAAAGGGCAGGATAGGCTTTTACGTTGTATGAGGGCAGAGCCTTCCTACGATCAGTTTTGGGATCGCGGTAACGGTTTGGCCTTTTTCAGTAAAAAACTAGCAGAAAAAGACTTTAAAGTCGGTGGTAAGGATAAAGCGGGTAAGAGCTGGGATGGCGATCCAAATGATTTTGGGGACTACAAAAAGCAAACTGTTCAAACATTTACTGTAGGTTTTGGTGGCGATATTACCCTGGCAGGTGAAGATTATCTGAAGCGAGGCGCCAGTAAAAAAGAGTGGTATTACATTGCTAATAAATCAGAAACCTTACTTGAGGCATTCAAAACTATTACAGATACGATTAAAAATGATAGCCAAAGTGAACCGATTACTTTGGATGGCGGTACCGCTCCGGCAACTTCCAGCAGCGGTATTCCCGATTTGGCGGCAACCATCAAGCTGAATACCGGCTCTTGGAGCAGTCAGATTTTATTTAATAAATTGAATAATAGTGATGGTAGACGGGAAGGTACGGTTACCCAGCCTTCCTTTGGTAATCGTAAAACATTGATTAACACAGGTTCTAATACTTACTCTATTGATGCTATTCCTGCTGATAAAGTCAACAATGCCTATTTCGGTATTGAGAATACTGACAAAGACGAATGGAAAAAACTGCTCAATTGGACGGGCAGGGTCGGCAATGATGACAGTGCATACAAGCCTTACCGTGACCGTAAACCCGGAGAGCGTGATTTAGGCGATATTTTGGATGGTTCCGTTGCTGCAGTCGGCAATCAGGAGCATGGTCGCCGCAAATATTTGGTTGCCGCCGCCAACGACGGTATGGTTCATATTTTCCAAAGCACGGCAGGCGAACATCCTTATGATTTGAAAGTCAGCTATCTTCCTTCAGCGATGGAGCGTGAAAATGATGCTTCGGGCAACCCGATTACGCTTGCCAAAGTATTGAAAGACATCGCGCATGCGGATTACGGAAAATCCATTGAAAACCATAAATACGGCGTAAATGGTGGCTTTACCCTGCGTCAGACTGCCGCAGCTGAACAAGGCAGTAAGTTTCAGCAACGTGTCTTTATGTTTGGCGCAATGGGACAAGGCGGACGTGGTGCATACGCTCTCAATATAGGCGGTAAAGAAGATCAAACCACCAATACCGGTATGGATGCGGCTGCTTGGAGCGATAAAGTTCCTTTGTTTGAAACGGCCAAAGGTAAAGACAATACTTTGGGCTTTACCATCGGTACGCCACAAATCGGTCGTGTTTCCATCAAACGTGAAACCGATGGTAGTGCCAAACTGAATGAAAACATCCGTTACGCAGGCTTCCTCGCCAGTGGCTACGCAGCTGAAGAAAAAGATGCAGCAGCCAACGAAACGGCGTTATATGTTTACGAAATGCTTGGTAAAGAAGTCGGTACAGGCGAGAAACGCGGTCAGGCTGCAGGAAAACCCGGTGATCAACTGGCGAAAATTGTCGTGAAGGGTGGTGTAGGCGGGCTGTCTACACCGACGTTGCTCGATACCGATTTTGACGGGGTTGTCGATTTTGCCTTTGCAGGCGACCGAGGGGGTAATATGTACCGCTTCGACCTGCGTGCTGCAAGCCCGAAAGATTGGACTGCGGTTAAAATTTTCTCCGGTTCACCAAACAAGCCGATTACCTCGGCTCCTGCCGTATCACGAAAAGGAACTAAGGAATACGTCGTGATTTTCGGTACGGGTAGCGAGATTTACCAAAGTGATTTGAGCAATACTGAAACACAATCGATTTACGGTATTTTCCAAAAACTGGATCAAGCGCCGAAAGATCTTGCTGCAGATAAGACAAATCAAGATGTTGCCGAGCAAAACCTACGCAAGCAAACGATTACTGAGGTAGAGCAGTCATATAACGATGGAAACAATCAGCCACGAACCAGTAAGGCATTGTATCTGAGTAATGAAAAAATTGAAGAGACGCATAAAGGCTGGTTCATCAATCTAGGTTCTGGCGAGCGTGTCAGCATTAAGCCGACTATGATTCTGCGTACTGCCATCGTTACGATACGCAAGTACACTTCCGATGGCGGTAAGACTATTGGCAAGGAGGAAGCGGAAAAAGACTTGTGTATGCCTGTCAGCAACAATAAGTCAACCGTAACCAGCACAACCTTCCTCGGCATCAATGCTGATAACGGCGGTGCACTCAATAGCCGTAGCGCACGTTTTACGCCTGATATATTTAAGCGTGAATTGAGTGGTTTTGGTACGCAATACGCCAATGGTTTGACTCAAGAAGGTATTGTCAGCTTCACCTTTATCGATCCGAACAAGCGTACGGACGATCCTGTTACCGCCGATGGTGATAGCGGTGAAACCGGTACGGATAAAGAGCTTGGGTTGGGTTCTGGTACGCCCAACAATAGATGCTTCTCAGGCAAAGAGGGTGACCAACGCAGCTTGTTGCTGAATAATGCGCAATCACTGGAAGTGAAAGGCCGTATCTGTGGTCTGCAACGTATCAGCTGGCGCGAGCTGTTTTTCTGATTGGTTCGTGTAAGCGTATGAAGACCAAGAGGTCGTCTGAAAACGTGGAAACAGGTTTTCAGACGACCTTTGTTTTATAGTGGATTAACTTTAAACCAGGACGGCGTTGCCTCGCCTTAGCTCAAAGAGAACGATTCTCTAAGGTGCTGAAGCACCAAGTGAATCGGTTCCGTACTATCTGTACTGTCTGCGGCTTCGTCGCCTTGTCCT
Organism: Neisseria sicca VK64; assembly: GCF_000260655.1. GTDB lineage: Bacteria > Pseudomonadota > Gammaproteobacteria > Burkholderiales > Neisseriaceae > Neisseria > Neisseria sicca_B. Next base: position 8,688 of record NZ_AJMT01000092.1, on the reverse strand, counting down.
GGTTTAAAGTTAATCCACTATATCTGAATGCAATCAGCTTTGCGGTCGGTAAATCTTATCGAATACGCCGCCGTCGTTGAAAAATCGTGCTTGTGCTTTGCGCCAACCGCCGAAGGTTTCGTCGATGCTGACCAGTTTTAAATCGGGGAAGCGTGTTTTAAATTCGGCGCGTACGGCTTCGTCGGTGGGGCGGTAGAAATGGCGTGCCGCCATTCGTTGCGCTTCTTTGCTATACAGCATTTCCAAATAGGTTTTGGCGATTTGTTCCGTGCCTTTTTCTTTTGCTACTGCGCTGACCACGGCGACGGGCGGTTCGCACAGCATGGATATTGACGGCGTGATGATTTCAAATTGGTTCGGATTTTCCTGCAAGGCGAGGTGTGCTTCGTTTTCCCATACCAGCAAAACATCGCCTAATCCGCGCCGTGTAAAGGTTATGGTCGAACCGCGCGCGCCTGCGTCCATGACCGGCACGCGGCGGTAGAGTTCGGAGACAAATTGTTCTGCCGCCGCATCTCCGCCTTTTTCTTGTGCGTACGCCCAAGCTGATAGGAAATTCCAGCGTGCTCCGCCTGAGGTTTTCGGGTTTGCCGTGATGATTTGTACGTCGCCTTTGACCAAGTCGTCCCAGTCATGAATCTGCTTGGGATTGCCTTTGCGTACCAGGAACACGATGGTCGAAGTGTAGGGCGTGCTGTTGTGCGGCAGGGCTTTTTGCCAATCTGCCGACAAGAGTTGCCTGCCTGCTTTGCTGTGATGGAGCGCGTCGATGTCGGATGCCAGCGCAAGCGTTACGACATCGGCTTTCAAGCCGTTTTGCACGGTCAATGATTGCTTGCCCGAACCGCCGTTGGAGAGGCGGATATCTGCTTCCTGTCCGTGTGTTTTTTGCCAGTAGTGTTGGAAAAACGGATTGTATTCGCGGTAGAACTCGCGTGTCGGGTCGTACGATACATTCAACATGACGACGCGTTCGGGTTTGCCTTTCGACGTGCCGCCGGACTGCCCGCATGAGGCGAGCCACACCGTCGCGCCGATGAAGATAATGCCCAGCCATGATTTGAGTCCCATCATATTTTCCTTATCAGACAAATACTTGAGCGGGGAATATAACAAGGTGGGAATCACGCGGGAAATATTGTTTGCTTCTTTGGATATAACGGAAATGCGTTTGCGGCGATATGTGGCTTGGTGTTTGCAGTTATGGCGTTTGAAGGGATGAATAACGGAAAGGTCGTCTGAAAACGGATTTCGGTTTTCAGACGACCTTTTATCAATGATGAAACATGCAGACAATGCCTAGCTGTGAACGCTGCTTGCCAAAGCGAAAGCCGTCTGCTTCGGACGGACGGTATTCAGCGGTGCATAATCATGGCTTTAATCCACGCGGGTATTTCGCGGGAGAGCTTGCGCAGGTAATTGGGCGTGGAGTCGCCGCAGGAATCGGAAGCGTAAAACTGGACGTTTTTGCCTTTTAAATGACGGTTGACGAGCCACTCGGCGCGTGTGAGATGGAAGGCGTCGCTGACGATGATGACGTTGGATACGTCTTGCAACAGCGGTGCGCTCAAGGCAATGTTTTCAAAAGTGCTTTCCGATTTGTTTTCGATGCGGATGTGTTCGGGCGGGATGCCCATGTCTATCGCCATAGATTGCATGGCTGCCGCTTCGTTGCTGCCGTCGCCGTCCGTGCCGCCGCTCATCAGCAACCCGCTGACTTTGTTTTGGCGGTAGAGGGCGACGCCTGCTTCCACTCGGGAACGCAGGCAGGGATTGGGTTTGCCGCGCCTGTTGACGGAATTGCCTAAAATGACGGCGATGTCGGCGGGTTTGATGTTTTGGGATGCTTTTTCTGCTTGGACGGCTTGGTAATGCAGCCAAGCCACGCTGGTCGCCCAGATGAGGAGAAGCGGGAGGAAGCCCCATATTATCCATCTTTTCATAAATGATTCCTTTGGGTGTATCGGGTGTGTGCGGCGGGATATCGGTTGGATGGCGCGGCAGTGAAACATCATAGCATATGCAGATTGTCTGACCGGCAAGACGGGATGGGCGGTAGATTTCGGTTGCGGACGGGACGGGTATGTTGTGTTGTTATCGCGGGAGGTCGTCTGAAACCATCTTCTGTTTTTCAGACGACCTCGTAAATGTTAAGATAAACCATTTTCCCCTTTACGGTATGGAAGGACGCAAAAAGCGGCGGCATCGGGTTGCCTGCTGTTTTGCGTGGTTCCGCCATGTATTGACCGAAAGCCATTTATGACCGATATCCTCAATAAAATCCTTGCCACCAAGGCCCAAGAAGTTGCCGCGCAAAAAGCGGCTGCGCCACTTGCGGAAGTCAAAGCGCAGTTGCGCGATGCCGAACCCGTGCGTGACTTTTTTGCTTCCATCCGCAATAAACACGCCCAAAACCTGCCTGCCATTATCGCGGAAATCAAAAAAGCCAGTCCCAGTAAAGGGCTGATACGGCCTGATTTTCACCCTGCGGATATTGCGCGCGCTTATGAACGCGCGGGGGCGGCTTGTTTGTCTGTGTTGACCGACGAAGTGTATTTCCAAGGTTCGCCCGAGTATTTGAAACAGGCGCGTTCGGCGGTCAGCCTGCCGGTGTTGCGTAAGGATTTCATTATCGACGACTATCAGATTTATCAGGCGCGCACATGGGGCGCAGATGCGGTTTTATTGATTGCGGCGGCTTTGGATGCCGCGCAGTTGGCGCATTTTGAAGCCGTTGCCCACGATTTGGGCTTGACCGTGCTGCTGGAATTGCACGACCAATCCGAATTGGAAAAATGCCGCAGTATGACCACGCCGCTTTGGGGCGTGAACAACCGCAATCTGCGGACTTTTGAAGTCACGCTCCAGCAAACTTTAGACCTGCTGCCCGAGCTGTCGGGCAAAACGGTCGTCACGGAAAGCGGTATCCGAAACAAAGACGATGTGGACTTTATGCGCGGACACGGCGTGCATACGTTCTTAATCGGCGAAACCTTTATGCGGGCGGCGGATATCGAAGCCGAAGTGCGTAAGTTGTTTTAATAACGTGCCGTAAGGTGTGCAAAGCACAAAATTTCTTGCCTGCTTTTGAGGCGGTCTGCTTCGGAAGCAGGCAGTTTAGTGTTTCCCCGACCGCCACACCGACCAGATAATCCACAGGCTGTTGGCGAAGGCGATAAGGTAGCCGACGAAGCCGATAAACTTGGGGCCGGTGTCTATACTCATGACGATGGACGAACCGATAATCAGGGCGGCGGTGACGATGCCCATGGTCAGGCGGTTGGCAGCGCTGTCGATTTGATGGCTGATGCGGTCTGACTGCTTGAGGTCTAGGGTGATGCCGAATTTGCCTTTTTGCAGCATTCTGGTCAGCCTGAAGAAGTCTTGTGGCAGCGACTCTGCCATTTGCAACAGGGTGCGCAGTTGCGTTTTGGCGTTGCGGGCGATGTGGGCGGCGGAGGCTTGTTCTTTGACGGCGGCTTCGGTGATGGGTTTGGCGCGTTCGAGCAGTTCGATACTGCCGTCGAGCCGTTTGACGACGCCTTCGAGGGTGATGAGGGTTTTGAAGAGCATCACGAGGTCGCCGGGCAGGGTCAGCCCGTGGCGGCGCATGATGGAGGTGATGTCGTTAATGACTTGGCTGACGCGCAGGTCGCGGATGGGCGTGTGTTCGTAGTTGAGCAGCATTTCCAAAACGTCGGCGCCGAGCAGGTTTTCGTCGGGCAAATCGCCCTGCGCCCAGTCGCTGAGGACGTATTGGATGAGCAGCGCGTCGTTGTTGGTCAGGGCGTTGATGAGGTTGAGGATTTCGCGGCGGCGGGTGTTGCCGAGGTGTCCGACCAGCCCGAAGTCGATGAAGGTGATACCGCCGTTGTCGTTGATGAAGATGTTGCCCGGATGGGGGTCGGCATGGAAAAAGCCTTGCCGCAGCATCATGGTGAAGAGGGTGTCGGTAATCCGTCCGGCAAGCCCGTTGCGCAAGGTGTGGGGCATGGTGTCGAGGTCGGCGTCTTTCAGGAGCGTGCCGCCGATGTAGTCTTGTACGAGGATGTGCCGGTTGGAAATGTCGGGATAGACGGCGGGGATGCGGACCAAGGGGTCGTCTGAAAAGGTCTGACCGAAGCGCTGCATATAGCGCAGCTCCACCGATAAGTCGGTTTCTTTCGCCAGACTCTTGGCAAAATAGGCGACCATCAATACGGGCTGGTAACGGCGCACTTCGGGGATTTCGGATTCCATCAGTCTGGCGAGGTGGTTCAAAATCCGCAAATCCGCCTGAATGACCGGCTCGATGTCGGGGCGTTTGACTTTGACGGCGACGGCGGTTCCGTCTAAAAGTTCGGCACGGTGTACCTGTGCCACCGACGCGCTGCCTGCGGGTTTCGGGTCTATGCTGCGGAACACTTCGGAAACGGGTTTGCCCAGATAGGCTTTGACCAAAGTATAGATTTCAGACGACGGTATCGGCGCGACGTTGCTTTGCAGTTGTTCGAACTCTTCAATCCACTCCGCCCCGAAAATATCGACCCGTGTGGACAATACCTGACCGAGTTTGACGAAGGTCGGCCCCAGCTCCTCAAACGCTTTGCGGAAGCGTCGCGGCGTACTCATATAACGGCTGTCGGGATGCACTTCGTCCCCGCCCGCCGCGCCCAAACGGATGCGCTGCACAAAGCCGCCCAAGCCGTATTTCGTCAGCACGGTAATAATTTCGCGCATTCTGGAAAAGTCGCGCATAGCGAGCAGAGTAGGTATCATCATTGGTCGGGTATCTTCGCAAAAATTTTTATAAACAACGCTTTAACGCAATATAACAGACGCTTTTTTGCCAAACATCCTGTTTTTTATATACAATCGCCTGAATATCCCAGATACAGAATAACATAATAGCAGGCGGCAGACAGGTCGTCTGAAAATGGAATCAGTCAAACATGAAAGCCTTATCCAGGCTGGCGGCACTATTGGCTTCGGTCTATGTGCTGTCCGGCATTCATTTTGCAAACGCCGACGATCTCGATTCGTTCGTCAGAAGCAGACAGCAGGTTTTAAACCAATTTGAAGATGCAAGACAACCTGCTTCCCCGGCACTCCTCCAACCCGGACGCGCAATCACTGCCGCGATCGCTCCCCGCCAACCCGTAAGCTCTGTACAGTCATCAGACAATGCAGACGAACTCATCAGCAGCGCGATGGGACTTTTGGGCGTAGCCTACCGCTACGGCGGCACATCCGCGTCCACAGGTTTCGATTGCAGCGGTTTCATGCAGCACATCTTCAAACGCTCGATGGGCGTAAACCTCCCGCGCACTTCCGCCGCCCAGGCAAAAATGGGTGTCGGCGTATCGCGTAGCGAATTGCAGCCGGGCGACATGGTGTTCTTCCGCACGATGGGTCGCGGCAGAATCTCCCACGTCGGCCTCTACATCGGCAACAACCGTTTCATCCACGCGCCGCGTACTGGCAAACGTATCGAAGTCACCAGCCTCAGCAACAAATACTGGAATGCCAAATACGCCTTCGCCCGCCGCGTGAAGAAAAACGATCCGTCCCGTTTCCTCAATTAAGTCTAGGAAAGTACCAACGTGAGTATGCCTGAAATGCCCAAATGGTATGACGACGACGGGCAAATCGTATCCTGCACTGAAAAAGTGAAAGTCATGACCGAGAACATGACCGAGCTTTATCAGGCGGCGCAAGACGCATTCGAAGACGCGCTTCTGATGGGGTGCGGCGAGAAGCAGTTGCGCGAATACCTGCAAGCCTTGATTGAAGGTGTGGAAAATCCCTACCGGAAATCCTAGGCGGAAAATCCCTATCCGACGGCGTGGCTTTTGACCATGCCGTTTTTTATGGGCGGCAACCCAACAAGGTCGTCTGAAAGCCGGCAAGATGCTTTCAGACGACCTTGTTGGGTTTCAGCATTGATTGATTCAGATAAGCGCGAAAACGGCAAATCGATGTTGCATTCGGGCTGAGCCACACTTTTCAGACGACCCCAAGGGCGTTATGATTCAATTATTAACAAAGATTCATAAACCGCCCGTCTGCAAAGTGGCAAACCATAGAGGAAACCCGACCCATGCACACCATCCGCGCCTTGCTCGTCCTGCTCGGCTGCCTTGCGCTCGGCGAAACCGCCGCCTACCTTACGGGCATCAAATTGCCCGGCAGCATCATCGGCATGGGCATTCTGTTTGCCCTGCTTCAGGCGGGGTGGGTGAAAGCCGAGTGGTTGCAGCAGCTTACCGACGCGCTGATGGCAAACCTGACGCTTTTCCTTGTGCCGCCCTGCGTCGCCGTCATCAGTTATTTGGATTTGATTGCCGACAGTTGGCTGTCGATACTCGTCTCCGCCGCCGCCAGTACCGTGTGCGTCCTGTTGGTTACGGGCAAGGTGCATCAATGGATACGGGAGAAAATCTGATGGACGGCATCCTTTCCCTGTGGCAGCAGCCCAGCGTCCTGCTTTTCCTGACGCTGGCGGTTTACGCGCTGGCACTCATCCTCCGCGCGCGGACGGGCTACCTGCTGCTCAACCCCGTCTTAATCAGCACCGTTACCCTGATCGCCTACCTTAAAATCCTCGACATCGATTACGCCGTGTACCACGATGCCGCGCAGTTTATCGACTTCTGGCTCAAGCCCGCTGTCGTCGCACTTGCCGTCCCGCTCTACCAAAACCGTCAAAAAATCTTCAGCCAGTGGCTGCCCGTCATCGTCTCGCAGCTCGCCGGCAGCGTGACCGGCATCATCACAGGCATGTATTTCGCCAAATGGCTGGGCGCGGAACGCGAAGTCGTCCTCTCGCTCGCCGCCAAATCCGTGACCAACCCCATCGCCATCGAAATCACCCGCACCATAGGCGGTATCCCCGCCATCACCGCCGCCACCGTCATCGTCGCCGGGCTGGTCGGGCAGATCGCCGGTTATACCGTACTTAAAAACACCGTCGGCATGCCCTCGTCGGTAGGCATGTCGCTCGGCACCGCCTCACACGCCATGGGCATCGCCGCCTCACTCGAGCGCAGCCGGCGCATGGCGGCATACGCAGGGCTGGGGCTGACACTCAACGGCGTGCTGACCGCCGCCATCGCCCCGATTATCATCCCCGTATTAGGATTCTGAACACTTTTCAGACGACCCCGATGAACCAAAAGGTCGTCTGAAACCCAAACCCATAGCAACCCCAAACAAAGGAGCAGCAAAATGGCAGTCAACCTCACAGAAAAAACCGCAGACCAACTGCTGAACATCGACGGCATCCAACTCTTCACCGCCCGCGCAGGCATCAAACAAACCGACCGCGCCGACCTCACCCTGATGGTACTTTCCGGCGGCAACACCGTCGGTGCCGTCTTCACTACCAACCGCTTCTGCGCCGCCCCCGTCCACATCGCCAAATCACACCTCTTCGACGAAGACGGCGTACGTGCCATCATCATCAACACCGGAAACGCCAACGCCGGTACAGGCGCGCAAGGCAGGATCGACGCCATCGAAACCTGCGCCGCCACCGCCGAACAAACCGGCTGCAAACCCTCCCAAGTCCTTCCCTTCTCCACAGGCGTCATCCTCGAGCCCCTGCCCGTCGGCAAAATCGTCGCCGCCCTGCCCAAAATGCAGCCTGCCGACTGGGCAGATGCCGCACGCGCCATCATGACCACCGACACCGTGCCCAAATCCGCCTCGCGCGAAGGCAGCGTCGGCGAAAAACACACCGTCCGCGCCACCGGCATCGCCAAAGGCTCCGGCATGATTCATCCCAACATGGCGACCATGCTCTCCTTTATCGCCACCGATGCCAAAGTTTCCCAACCCATCCTCCAACTGATGACCCAAGAAATCGCCGACGAAACCTTCAACACCATCACCGTTGACGGCGACACCAGCACCAACGACAGCTTCGTCATCATCGCCACCGGCAAAAACAGCCAAAGCGAAATCGACAACATCGCCGACCCGCGCTACAAACAGCTCAAAGACCTGCTCGGCAGCCTCGCCCTCGAACTCGCCCAAGCCATCGTCCGCGACGGTGAAGGCGCGACCAAATTCATCACCGTCTGCGCCGAAAACGCCAAAACCCGCGCCGAAGCCCGCCAAGTCGCCTACGCCGTCGCCCACTCGCCCCTCGTTAAAACCGCCTTCTTCGCCTCCGACCCCAACCTCGGCAGACTGCTCGCCGCCATCGGCTACGCCGGCATCGCCGATTTGGACGCCGACATCCTCGAAATGTATCTGGACGACGTATTGGTTGCCGAAAACGGCGGCCGCGCCGCAAGCTACACCGAAGAACAAGGGCAGGCAGTGATGGCGAAAGACGAAATCACCGTCCGCATCAAACTCCACCGCGGACAAGCCTCCGCCACCGTCTATACCTGCGACCTGTCGCACGACTACGTCTCCATCAACGCAGACTACCGCTCGTAAGGACAGATTGTATAGTGGATTAACTTTAAATCAGGACAAGGCGACGAAGCCGCAGACAGTACAGATAGTACGGAACCGATTCACTTGGTGCTTCAGCACCTTAGAGAATCGTTCTCTTTGAGCTAAGGCGAGGCAACGCCGTACTGGTTTAAAGTTAATCCACTATAAGTTTTGGGTTTTCAGACGACGTCTGAGGTCGTCTGAAAGTTTGAAACAATGGTTTGAGAACGGCAAAAAACGCGTGCGCGCATACCGCATACA
>NZ_AJMT01000091.1:0-5181 GCF_000260655.1 Neisseria sicca VK64 | reverse complement strand
GGTAATGAGGGTTTCGCCGATGAAGTCTTCTGCCTCCCAAACGGTTTTGGCGGCAAGCGGGTGGTCTTGGGCGCAGATGCCGACCATTTCGTAGGCGAACAGGGGGCGGAAGCTGATGCCGTTTTGTTTTTCGGCTTCGGATACGATGGCGAGATCGGCGCGGTGTTGCAGCAGGAGTCCGACGGGGTCTGCCTGAAAGCCGGAAACGATGTCCAATTCGACTTGCGGCCACATGGGGCGGAATTCGCCCATTGCGGGCATGAGCCAGTCGAAACAGGTGTGGCATTCGACAGCTAGCCGCAATTCGCCTGCTTCGCCTTCGATGATGCGGGCGAGGTCGCGCTCGGCGGCGGAAACTTGCGGGAGGAGTTCGCGTGCGAGCCTCAACAGGCGTTCGCCGGCGGGTGTAAAACGCAAGGGCGTGGATTTGCGCTCAAACAGGGGGGTGTCGTAATAGTTTTCAAGCGCGCGGATTTGGTGCGAAAGGGCGGATTGGGTCAGGAAGACGCGCTTGGCGGCAAGGGATACGCTGCCGGTTTCTTCGAGTGCCAGCAGGGTTTTGAGATGGCGCAGTTCGATGATGGAATCCATTGGTTTTCACGCTTTCAGACGACCTCTTGAAACAGGCAATATTAAAATATTTCATGCCGGGGTGTAAATGCGGGCGCGTGTTGAACGGCGTGGGGATTGGGGCGCGTCAGGGTTTGCGGTTAGAATGTGCGTCCGATTTTGTATGAATGCGGTGAATTGATTTGAAACAGGGATGGCGTTGCTTCGCTTTGTCCTGTGAAATTCAATCCGCTATGTGTTGAAAGGAATGATATGGCGAAACGCAATGATATTTTGGCGTGGTGCGATGAGGTGTTGCAGGTCGGCATGTTCAAAGACTATGCGCCCAACGGTTTGCAGGTCGAGGGCAGGGCAGAAGTCGGCAAAATAGCGACATCGGTAACGGCAAGCAAGGCGGCGGTCGATTTTGCTGCGGAGCAGGGCGCGGACATGCTTTTGGTGCATCACGGGATGTTTTGGAAAAGCGAGCCGGTAACGATTACGGGCTGGAAAAAAGTGCGTATCGAAACATTATTGCAACACCAAATCAATATGGCGGGCTACCACCTGCCGCTGGATGCACACCCTGTGTTGGGCAACAACGCGCAGCTTGCCGATAAGTTGGGTTGGGAAGTCGAAAGGCGGTTCGGCGAACAGAATCTGTTGAATATAGGTCGTCTGAAAACGCCGCAGACTTTGGCTGAATGGTTGCAACACATTGCTGCAACGTTGGGACGGCAGCCCGTAGCCGTCGGCGATATGTCGCGCGAAATCAAACGCATCGCATGGTGTACCGGCGGTGCGCAGGGATTTTTTCAGACGACCATAGACGAAGGCGTCGATGCTTATCTGACCGGAGAAATCTCAGAATCGCAGTTTCACCTTGCCAATGAAACAGGCGTTGCGTTTGTCAGCGCGGGACACCATGCGACGGAACGTTACGGCATCCGCGCCCTGGGCGAAGCCGTGGCACAGCATTTTGAGTTGGAAGTCTGTCATTTCGACGAAGATAATCCCGCTTAAGCCTTGATAATCGTCATGAAAATTTACCTTAATTTAAATAATGCTTTGAGTATCACGGTAAACTAGGTAGAATTACATCGTTTAATGGCTCGGTATTCCCAAAATTTTAGGACGACTGAATAATGGATAATCAAGAAATCAATAGCGGTCGCCGCCGCTTTTTGACGCTGGCTACGTGCGGCGCGGGCGGTGTGGCGGCTTTGGGCGTAGCTACGCCTTTCGTGGCAAGCTTTTTCCCGTCGGAAAAAGCCAAGGCCGCAGGTGCTCCCGTCGAAATAGATGTCAGCAAAATCGAATCCGGACAAATGTTGACTGCCGAATGGCAAGGTAAGCCGATTTGGGTGGTTAACCGTACCGAACAGCAGCTCAAAGACCTGAAAGGTTTGAACGGCGCGGTTGCCGACCCTAATTCCGATGTGGATCATCAGCCCGAAAACTGTAAAAACGAGACCCGTTCAATTAAGCCGAACATTCTCGTTACCATCGGTATTTGTACACATTTAGGCTGTTCGCCGACCTTCCGTCCCGATATTGCCCCTGCAGATTTGGGGGCAGATTGGAAAGGCGGTTTCTACTGCCCTTGCCACGGTTCGAAATTCGACATGGCAGGCCGCGTATATAAAAGTGTTCCTGCACCGACCAATCTGGTTGTTCCGCCGCACAAATATATGAGCGATACGACCATCTTGGTGGGCGAAGACTAAAAATAAGGAACGATAATTATGGCAAAGCAAACCAATAGCAAAGCAAAAGCATTGTTAGACTGGACGGACGCTCGTTTCCCTCTGTCTAAAATGTGGAATGAGCATTTGGCTCAATACTACGCGCCGAAGAACTTCAACTTCTGGTACTACTTCGGCTCTTTGGCTCTGCTCGTCCTCGTGATTCAAATCGTCAGCGGTATCTTCCTGACCATGAACTACAAACCGGACGGCAACCTGAATGCCTATCATCTGCCTGCTGCCTTTACCGCAGTAGAGTACATCATGCGTGACGTGTCCGGCGGCTGGATTATCCGTTATATGCACTCCACCGGCGCATCTTTCTTCTTCATCGTCGTATACCTGCACATGTTCCGCGGCCTGATTTACGGTTCGTACAAAAAACCGCGCGAATTGGTGTGGATTTTCGGTTCCCTGATTTTCTTGGCATTGATGGCCGAAGCCTTTATGGGCTATCTGTTGCCTTGGGGTCAAATGTCCTTCTGGGGCGCGCAGGTGATTATTAACCTGTTCTCCGCCATCCCCGTTATCGGTCCTGACTTGTCCACTTGGATTCGTGGTGACTTCAATATCTCCGATGTTACTCTGAACCGCTTCTTCGCGCTGCACGTTATCGCTGTACCGCTGGTGTTGCTCGGTTTGGTTGTGGCACACATCATTGCCCTGCACGAAGTGGGTTCAAACAACCCTGACGGCGTGGAAATTAAGAAACTCAAAGATGAAAACGGCGTTCCGCTCGACGGCATTCCTTTCCATCCGTACTACACCGTCAAAGACATCTTGGGCGTTGTCGTATTCCTGATTGTTTTCTGCTCCGTATTGTTCTTCGCCCCCGAAGGCGGCGGCTACTTCCTCGAAGCCCCGAACTTTGAAGCGGCAAATGCGCTGAAAACACCGCCGCACATTGCACCGGTATGGTATTTTACCCCGTTCTACGCTATTTTGCGTGCGATTCCTTCATTCCTCGGTACTCAGGTTTGGGGTGTAATCGGTATGGGCGCGGCTGTTGTCCTGATTGCCCTGTTGCCTTGGTTGGATAAAGGTGAAGTGAAATCCGTCCGCTACCGTGGTCCGATTTTCAAAATCGCATTGGTTTTGTTTGTCATTTCCTTCATCGGTCTGGGTATCTTGGGTGCGTTAGTGGCAACCGATACCCGTACTATAGTTGCGCGCATTCTGTCCGTCGTCTATTTTGCATTCTTCCTGGGTATGCCGTTCTACACCAAACTGGATACAAATAAACCGGTTCCCGAACGTGTAACCATGAGCACCACTAAACAAAAAATCATGTTCTTTGTTTATGTCGGTATTACCGTCATCGGTGCTTACCTGTTTGCAACCAATATCTGATGAGGGCAGCGAAAATGAAACATACCCTGAAAAACTGGTTTGCTGCCTTGTTATTGGCAGTGCCTATGAGTGCCGCCGTCGCCAGCGGTGGCGGACACTATGAAAAAGTCGAGATTGACCTGCGCGACCAAGTCAGCTTGCAGCGCGGTGCTCAAATTTTCACCAACTACTGCTTATCCTGCCACTCGGCAAGTGGTATGCGCTTCAACCGTCTGAAAGACATCGGTTTGACTGATGAAGAAATCAAGAAAAACCTGATGTTTACGACAGACAACGTTGGTGATGTCATGTTGGCGGCGATGAATCCTAAAGATGCTGCCAAATGGTTTGGTGCAGCTCCTCCGGATCTGACACTGATTGCCCGTTCTAAAGGCGCGGATTATCTGTATGCCTATATGCGCGGCTTCTATAAAGACCCGACCCGTCCGAACGGTTGGAACAATGTCGTATTCGACAAAGTCGGCATGCCCCACCCCTTGTGGGAGCAACAAGGCGTTCAAGCGGTTGAGCTGGATGCCAAAGGTCAGCCGGTCATGGTGAAAGACGAACATGGCGAATTGAAACCCAAGCTCTATTGGGAATCTACCGGCGCACACAGCCGTCGTTTGCCAAACGGCAAAGTCGTCCAAACAGAGTACGATGCTTATGTACGCGACTTGGTGAACTATTTGGTTTACATGGGTGAACCGGCGCAGCTCCAGCGCAAACGTACAGGCTATATCGTGTTGATGTTCTTGCTTGCAGTGATGCTGCCTCTGGCATACTTCCTGAAAAAAGAATATTGGAAAGACGTTCATTAAGTCTTGTAATAAAAAAGGCAAACCTAATCGGGTTTGCCTTTTTTATAGTGGATTAACTTTAAACCAGTACGGCGTTGCCTCGCCTTAGCTCAAAGAGAACGATTCTCTAAGGTGCTGAAGCACCAAGTGAATCGGTTCCGTACTATCTGTACTGTCTGCGGCTTCGTCGCTTTGTCCTGATTTAAATTTAATCCACTATATTTCATGCGGCATGACGCCGCAACGTTCCCACCAATCAAAAAGGTCGTCTGAAAACCGGAAATCCCTATTTTCAGACGACCTTTTCATGTTTCAGCCCCTATCAAGCGTCAATGTTTTGCGCAATCAGGGCGTTGTTTTCGATGAAGGCGCGGCGCGGTTCGACTTCGTCGCCCATCAGGGTAACGAACACTTCGTCGGCGGCGATGGCGTCTTCGATGCGCACTTTCAACAGACGGCGCACGGCGGGATCCATCGTGGTTTCCCAGAGCTGTTCGGGATTCATCTCGCCCAAACCTTTGTATCGCTGGATGGACATGCCTTTTTGGGCGTTTTGGAGCAGGATGTTCAGCGCGGTTTCAAAGCTGTCCACGTCGTACTCGTTCTCGCCTTTGTAGAGCTTGGCGCCCTCGCCAACCAAGCCTTTGAGCGCGGCGGCGGTTTGGGTGAGGGTTTGGTAGGCTTTGCTGTTGAGGAACTTGGGTTCGATGTAGCTGACCATGACGTTGCCGTGCAGTTTGCGGGTGATTTTGATGAAG